>CAZUPG010000158.1:0-4882 GCA_964622085.1 uncultured Pirellulales bacterium
ATGTCAGCTTCCCAAGCTGGACGTCGAGGGTTCGAATCCCTTCGCCCGCTTTTTTTTATTTCAGTTTTTTTAACCCCTTCTTTTGTTTCTTAAAATCAAAACCACCAAAGTCCCCAACCACAGAAACCCAATCGTAGCGGGCTTGCCCGCCGAGGCAAAGGTACTTTTGTGAGCTATCGTTTTCTACGACATAAGGTGATGATAGTTGTGCCGAGAGTCATCAGAAGGACGGAGGCGGGTTCCGGAGTAGAATGTATATCTACTGTTATGTTTTCTTTTTTGAAGTCCTTGAACGAACAATGGAAATCAGAAGTATATGAAGAATTGTTAGAATGCCAAGAAACGTGGACATGCTGTCGGTCATAAGTATACCAATTTCCAAAAGAGGGAGATTCGAGCAGATAGGCCAATCCTCCGAGCCACTTGTATTGTATTTTATCAAGGATGTAATATCGCCCTTTATCTAAATAGCTGTACCGAAATTTTTCAATATAGTCACCCGGCTTAAAACAACTATGCCAGACAACATAGTTGTCGATTGGTTTTTGCATGATGTACCCGGTACATACATTCCCTAACGAAATGGGCTTACATACGGTCAGATAACCCCAACAGCAGTCATACCAGGGTAAATAAGTTCTTCTTTTGTTTGCAAATCCGACTGCTTGTTCCGACCTTCTTTCGTACAGCTTTGGATAGCATGGATGTCCCAGTATATAGCTTAATCCTCCCAATAGTTTGTACTGCGTTCTATCAAGATAATAATATTGTCCCTCATCTAAAAAGGAATACCACCATCTGTCAAGGTAATCTCCTGTTTTAAGATTACGATACCGGTTGCAGCCGTTATGCCTGCCGGTTATGAATTGCTTGGGACTGCCTGTATACATACTGTTGACGAGTCCATCTAAATCAAGAAACCGCGAAGCATCCCGGCACGTAACGTATGTAGGTTTGGCACAATCTAAATTAACATATCTTGCCTCGGCCCTACCGGCTAAAAAAATTGTTACCATGGCAGCTAATCCGCCGATTCCAAGTTTCCATAGGCCGAAGTCCGCAGGTTTTGACTCTAAGTTTTTGAACTGTGCTCCGCACTTTGGTGACGCTATATTGCTGGCGTGAGCAATTGCACTTTTATCATCCTTGATTGTGCAGGCCATCGTAAACTCTCCTTAGTTTAAAATGCCCTTGATTGCTTTGGGTATTCAGCGAAGTCAAGCCGCTGAAATTCAATCCATTGATTGTGATTATCGGACTGCTTGGACAACAATCAACAGTTTTTTTGAAAAATTTTTTATTTTTATAGGATTTTTTGGTCGGGCTTGGCTAAACGCTGATTGAAATGCCTGCTATCGTCCGTCTTCCGCCTGCCCTGAGCTTGTCGAAGGGTCGTCTGTCTTCTGACCTCTGCCTTCCGTCTTCTATCCTCTGTCTTCCGTTGTCTGCCTTCTCAATCTAACATGATTCCTTGCTGCTGGAGCCACTTTTTTAAATCCCCCATTTCGCTGTCGAAAATCTCATTGTCGTAGTCTTCTTCCAGCTTATTGATGATGCCGACTAATTCCGGCTGTTCTTGCACGGCCTCGGTTAATCTCTTTTCGAAATCATCGCTGATGGTCATCAGGTCATCAAGCTCTATATGCAGCTCCAAAATCCCACCCAGCCGCCTCGTCATTGCCTCTATGCACCTCGGATTCTGGCCCTGAACATAAGCCGGGACCGTCGCTACGAGACTTGCCATACTTATATCCTGTGCATTACAGTTAGCCATCAGGTATGTAATGAAACTTGCGGGACCCTCGTAATCTGTGAATTTTACGCCGTAATGCCGCAGTGTCTCTTTAAGTTCCGCATCCGAAACTGAGCAGAACAGCCACGGCTCGCGGGTATGCGGCACCAGGCCGGCAATGCTGCCTATAAAATAAATCTGATTAACGCCGAACTCTTTGCACATACTGAAAATACAATCAGCAAATTCAGCCCACTGCAAATTTGGTTCTTTGCCCAAAAACAATATTAGATTGCTGTTTTCGCTGTAGAAAAACTCGTTTTTGGGAACCTCATAAGTCTTTATAAGGCCATCTTTTATTGTGGTGCGGGGCCTGAATAGCGCCGTTATTTCCATAGAACCCGGGAAGCTGTATATATAGAATCCCTCCGAGCTTATCTCGGCAAATCTCTCGGTGCCGAGCTTGTCAATAAGGCACTTTACAGTTCCTGTCGAGACATCACCGCCGTCCATCCACCCGGAAAGGCCCAGTAACAGCCTAGGATTACGGAATTTCGGCCTTTTGAAAATTTTTAGCTTGTCGGATGCCATATTATCCTTTCGTTTCGCAGTCTCTATTGCTTTATTAAATATCGGCTGGTTAAGTCAGTTAAATTTCACAATTCGGGAGTAAATGGAGCTGCCTGTAAGTCCTGAGCTTATCGAAGGTCGTAAAAAAATCCGACGTAACTAACGTTTATACAAAGATATACGGAAAATCCCCGACCAAAGCGCAGGTGGTTGTGTGTTTCTGGCTCTTAGCCGCTGCCTTCGCCGCCCTAAAAATCCGCTAAGCGACAAACATATATCATGTTTTGCAATTATCGAATTATATATCGTAATATTCTTCGGTGTGGATTTGGACGTTTTTTCTATAGTCCATGGAATCATCGTGCGTCATCTTATTAAATCTTCTCTGTGCAAGGAAGATTTTGATGGCGGTAATCCCGCAGCCCAGCCCTGCGATAAAGAATACCGCAGCGGCAAGAAATGCAAATATCTCAGGCAGTGCCAGAATAATAACGCCGAAGCCAATCAGCAACAGCCCAACGGTGAATATTCCCGCTGCAACCTTCCTGGATGCCTGAGAGATTGCATTTGTGTAAAATCGAAAATTCATTTTTTCATGTATCGCCGCAAGGGCAATAAGACACTAAGATTTATAATATATTTATTTTTTTGTGACTTTGTGTCTTCGTGGCCAAAATTCCTCTGCACGAGCGACAAGTAACGGACTAATACATTCCGCCTCCAGGCGGCATCGCTGGCATTTTTTCCTTCTTTTCGGGAATCTCACTGACTATAGCGTCGGTTGTCAGCAGCAATGATGCGATTGAGGCACCATTTTGCAGAGCAATCCTCTCGACCTTCGTTGGCACAATCACGCCGAACGACACCATATCGCCGTACTTTTTGCGCAGTGCATCATAGCCGAAGTTCTTTTGTTTGCTTTCCATAACCTTCTGTGCAACGATTGAGCCGTCAAGCCCTGCGTTCTCAGCGATTTGTTTAATTGGCGCCACTACCGCTCTTCGCACTATATCAACGCCGATTCTTTCATCGCTGACTGCCTTGATTTTATCCAGTGCCGACAATACTCTGAGCATCGACACTCCGCCTCCGGGCAGGATTCCTTCCTCTACCGCTGCTCGACAGGCATGCAGTGCATCCTCGACGCGTGCCTTCTTCTCCTTCATCTCTGTCTCCGTTGCTGCTCCAACATTGATTTGCGCAACACCGCCGGCTAATTTTGCGAGCCGTTCTTGTAGCTTTTCAATGTCGTAGTCGCTGGTGGATTTATCAATCTCTGCCTTTATCTGCTCGATTCTGCCCTTGATAGCCTCAGTGCCGCCGCCGCCTTCGATAATCGTGGTAGTATCCTTGTCGATAGTAACTCGTTTGGCCCTTCCAAGCTGCGGTAGTTCAATTTTTTCTAATTGAAGCCCGAGGTCCTCGAAGATGGCTTCGCCACCGGTCAGCGTGGCAATATCGCTGAGCATTGCCTTTCGCCTGTCACCGAAGCCGGGTGCCTTGACGGCTGCACACTGCAGCACACCACGCAGCTTGTTTACGACCAGTGTTGCTAACGCCTCGCCTTCGATATCCTCGGCTATAAGCAAAAGCGGTTTTCCCTGTTTGGCAACCTTCTCAAGCAGCGGAACAAGTGATTTCACCGAGCTTATTTTCTTTTCATGCACCAGAATATACGGCTTATCCAGGACAACCGTCATATTCTCTAAATTGTTGATAAAGTGCGGACTAAGATACCCTTTGTCGAACTGCATACCTTCGACCAGCTCGACCGTTGTTTCCAATGATTGGCCCTCTTCGACAGTGATGACACCGTCTTTGCCGACCTTGTCCATCGCCTCCGCCAACTTTTTGCCGATTTCAACATCCTGGTTAGCCGAGCAGGTTGCCACCTGTTCGATTTGTTTGCTGGATTCAACCGGTGTGCTCATTTTGCGCAGTTCTTCAATGAGTTGCTCCACCGCTTTTTCAATGCCGCGTTTTACCTGCATTGGATTAGCCCCTGCGGTAATGTTTTTCAGGCCTTCGTCGAAGATGCTCTCAGCCAGAATTGTTGCGGTTGTTGTCCCGTCGCCGGCCACGGTCGATGTTTTTGAGGCCACTTCCTTGACCATCTGGGCGCCCATATTCTCGTAGGAATCTTCCAGCTCAATCTCCTTGGCTACCGTTACGCCGTCCTTGGTTACGGTCGGCGACCCAAATGATTTTTCCAAAACTACGTTCCTGCCGCACGGCCCAAGTGTAATTTTTACCGCCTTTGCCAGCTTCTTCACACCTTCTCGAATGGCTGACCGTGCGTCGGAACCAAAAGCAATCTTTTTAGCTGCCATATTTCTCTATCTCCTTGTTCCTTCAATTTTTGCCACTGATTTCACAGATTACACTGATTTAATTTTTTTATTCTTATTTAATCTGTGCCAATCTGTGTTCATCTGTGGCTAAAACTTAATTGTCTAATTATTCTCTGCGTGCTTTGTGGCTAATTATTTTTTCCTTCTTATTTTTCAATTACCGCCATAATATCTGACTCACTCATAATCAGATACTCTTTGCCGCCTATTTTTACCTCTGTTCCGGCGT
>CAZUPG010000159.1:0-4835 GCA_964622085.1 uncultured Pirellulales bacterium
GCCGCCGTAGCCGCCGCCACCACCGCCGTAGCCGCCGCCACCACCGCCGATGGCGCCACCACCGCCGATGCCGCCGCCACCGCCGCCGTAGCTGCCGCCACCGCCTGTGGTGCCGCCACCGCCCGTGCCGCCACCACCACCGTAGCCGCCGCCACCACCGCCGCCACCGCCCGTGCCGCCACCGGCATAGTCGCCATAACCGTAAGGAGGCATTTGAACGTAATTAGCCGGTTGGCCAAGCAGGTCAGTAACGTCATAAATTCTTGGAACTAACTTGATTGGAAGTGACTCTACAGTAGCTATTGTGATTACTCCACCATCAACGGTATAACCAAGCTCTGCAAATGCACCCGAAACTGCAGATAACAAGCGCTTCAGTACCGTATCGAGACGAACTCCTGCCATCGGGTCCATATTTATTGGTGTGCTCTTATCGATGTTGGCATTTTGCTCTAAATCGTTCCAATTAACAAATATCGTTAATGCCGGCTGAACAGAATTTCTCATTGTCTCTATCGCTTCACCGAAAGGCATTGTTGTGGTAAATTGTGAAAGGTCAACAATCTGTGCTAATTGTCTATATACAGCCGCGTCAGCAGGTTCTAATCCGAGTGGTTTATCCGGTTGTCGCGTGGGCTTCTGGACAATCTCCCGCCAGTTCTTGGGGTATCTAAGCTCATCGGCATATGGTATTGAAGACTCATCGGCTCTAAGTAAAGCTTCTGCTCTTTGTTTGTCCGATTCTTTCTGCACTTCTAACTGTCTCTGGAAGTAAATCTCATCCTCCAGCGTGTCCTTCAGTACCAGCGCATCATCGTTTTGTGGGTCTATAGCGAGCAACTGCTCCAGTTGACCGAGAGCTGCTTTGTAACGCTGCTGTTTCTGGTAAGCCAGAGCGCTTTCCATCAGAGTCTCTATTCGTTTTTGTCTGTCAATTTCCATTTGCTCTCTAAAGTCACGCTGTGCCTCTATCGCCGCTTCACGTCTTTCTTGCTCTGAAGCTATCGACTTTTGCTTTTCTGTCTGGTTTATTTTCTCACTGATTTGTTTCAATGCGTTACTGTGCTGTTTGAAAAGCTCGTCTCCAATGTACATCTGGTTTTTGTTCACGGTAAGTTCAGCCATCGCAACAACGTCTTGTGCTTTATCGAATTTACCCTGGCTTACGTAACTTTGAGCTTTAGCTATAGCGTCATTAACAACTGCTCCGGTGTGGCTGCGTAAGATATTTCTTTTGCGATTAACCACTTCTATGTAAGGGCCTTCACTTGTTACCGGCTCAACATATTTGGGCTCGGCAACTTTAAGTGGCGCGGGGGCCTTTGGCACAATATACCTCGGCCTGGTAGTCTTGGGCCGGATACGAGCTCTTGGTGTGGCAATCTTCATCATGTTTCTAATGGACAAAGTATTATCTATTTTCTCCACGTACCCCCTTATTGTCTTCACCATCGATGCCGGGATAAGGCCGCTGTTCGCAACCGTAACAAAACCTTCACGGGCCTTCTCCAGCTGCCCGGTACGGTACAATCCAACACTGCGGTAATAAAGGTCAGCAATTTCTTGCCGTTGGTCTTTCACTCCAGAGATTGTCTTCTTATGGCCTATTGTGGTTTTGACCGGAGCTTCTTTGGTCAAAAGCCATCTCCCCTCTTGGTTTTGGGATTGTGCTTTAGCTTTGATTCGATTGTCTATCTTCTCAATCGCTTCTACAATTTCTTCCTTCTCCTCTTTCCTCAAAGACATATTGTCTTTGACCTGTTCAAGCTGTGCTTTGGCCTGGTTCAGTTTGTCTTGCTTAATTAACTCAGCGACTAACTGATATGCCTCTACGACGTGTTTTCTTTCAGCTTTGGCTGTTCGTGTCTTTTCCAGAACTTCGCTTAATTGGTTGCGCTCACTAACCGTTAAGTGCTCCTGGTATTCCTGCGCACGAAGCAGAGCTTTTTCCGCCTGTTCGTAGTGACCTTTGCCGTATTGTTCCACCCCTGTTAGAATCCACTTTTGTGCTAATTGGCGGAATAATCCTTGTCTCTCAACTTCGTTTGTCTGAGATGGAGCAACCACCGTCACGACTGCTGTAAAGAGCAGAATCGTCCCCAAAATAATCGATAGAGACCGTCTACCGAAAGTCTTATTAAGAAAACTTGGACTTTTCAAAACATAACCTCCTGCCCCAAAAATTGACTCCTCATTAAAGCGTTTCACACCCAGTTAATCTCTATTATAACAACCTCCAATTTCAAATAAGCTTGGACTTATGATAATCCAGTGTATACAAAAAAAAAGAAATTTGCAAGGGAAAAATTTGCTTTATATGTGCCTGCCCGATAATATCTAAAGCAAAGTGTAACAAGATGGAAGCTCTGGGAAATCTGGGGTAAAAATAGACGCCTGACAAGTGAGATTTTTTAGGGCCGAAATTCCCCTTTTGAGCAAACCATAGAAAATGATATATCTCAGGCAAAAATCGCCATTATGACACAAAAAACCTTAATATTGGCTGTCGAGACCTCCAGCAGAGTCGGCTCCGTCGCGGTAGCGGCTGGCCAGAGACTGCTTGATGAGATTATCTTCTCTGGTCCAATGAAACACAGTTCTGAGCTCTTTCCTGCTATTCGCAACCTTCTCAGCCGTTTTGATAAAAAACCTCAGGATATTGAGCAAATTTATATTTCTGTCGGCCCGGGTAGTTTCACCGGCCTGAGAATCGCTGTTACTCTGGCGAAGTCAATGCACTTGGCCAATTCTGCAAAAATCGTCCCGGTTGATACACTCGACGTCATCGCCGCCAACGTAATGCCCCCTGCCTCTCCGGGCGACGAGCGACGCTTGTCCGCCGTAGCTGCCACCCTCCGTAGCAAAACTACTGCGGAGGACGGGTCAGCGAAGGCGGAAGCGACGAGCGACGAAATCATCGCCCCCATCCTCGATGCCAAACGTGGCCAATTTTACATCGCCGTTTACAAAAAGCAATTAACCGCAGAGAACGCAAAGAACGCAGAGAAAGAAAAAGAATTAAAACTAAACTCAGCGGCCTCTGCGGTGAAAGGATGGAGAAAAGCCATCCCGGATTCCATAACGACTGCTGATGAGTTTTTAGAAAGATTTGCTTGCAAAGAAAAGCCGGTATGGCTGCTTGGCGATGCCCTGGTATATCACAAGGACAAGTTCGAAGCCGATGGCGTTTATTTCTTTGATGAGAAGTTTTGGAGCCCGCGCGCCTCGAAAGTTCACCAACTCGGCTGGAAAAAAGCTTTAGCCGGAGAATTCGCCGACCCCCTGTTATTGACTCCCAATTACCTGCTCCGCCCGGACATTACATTAAAAAGAAGATAAACCTTCGAGTCCAACTATCACTAATCAACCAATTAACTAATTCACTAATTCGCTAGATTTATCTACATCCCGCAATTTTTTACTCACCGATTACCAATCACCACTCACCAATTAACCAATCTCTATCCTCTGCGGTCTTTGCGACCTCTGCGGTTAATCTTTTTAAGCATACAGTATCCAAAATCCAGATTTCTTTAATCAACACGCAACACAACATACGCACGATGCAATATGAGACTGCCTGCCATCTTGGCGTTCTAATACCCGTTTTTTATGCCAATATTGGTATTTTACCAGCGTTTCCAACTGAAAGATAACGTTATCAGCACAAATTTTACTGGCCATAGTTGCTTGTGAACAAAATACTTACGACAATTTGCACAATAATAGACCCCTGCCGTACAAAAGCTGGCATAATCTTTGCACATTTGATATAAATTACATAATTCGTAAAAAGCAAAGAATGAAAATGGATTTGTAAAACAAAAGATTAGCCACAGATGAACACAGATAAACACAGATTTTTAATAGTTTTTGTTTTTATATTTCAGTGAAATCAGTGAAATCTGTGGCTGAAAAATAAAAAAGTAGAAAAGATTAGCAATTTCACCGATTTTTTAGGAGGCAAGTAATTATGGCAGTTAAAGAATTGGCATTCGAATCTGACGCCAGAGCCGGCCTGTTAGCTGGCGTCGAAAAACTCGCATCAGCCGTAAAACCAACCCTGGGCCCAAGAGGCAGAAACGCAATTCTCGACAAAAGCTGGGGCGGCCCAACCGTAACCAAGGATGGCGTAACCGTTGCCGAGGAAATCGAGCTTATCGACAAAAACGAAAATCTCGGAGCAAAACTGGTAAAGGAGGCCGCAAGCAAGACCTCGAAAATCGCTGGTGACGGCACAACAACCGCTACTGTCCTGACGGAAGCCCTTTTCAAGGAGGCGTACAGAAACCTCGCAGCAGGTGCAAATGCTATGGCACTTGCCCGCGGTATGCACACAGCAGCAAAAGCCGTTGCGGACAAGCTCGCCTCGCTGGCAAAGCCCATCGATATCACCAGGACCGATGACATAATAAATATCGCCTCGGTATCAGCTAATAACGATGCGGAAATAGGTAAGATTATGGCTAAAGCCTTCCAGCGAGTCGGAAAAGATGGAGTTATTACCGTTGAAGAGGGCAAGAGCTTTGAGACGACCGTCGATTTTGTTGAAGGAATGCAGTTTGACCGCGGTTTTCTTTCTCCACATTTTGTTACAGACACGGACAATATGGTTTGCGAGCTGGAAAAACCGTATATCCTCGTCCACGAGGAGAAAATCAGCAATGTTGCCAAGCTCGTGCCACTGCTCGAAAAAATAGCAAAAGCTAAAAGACCACTTCTGATTATTGCGGAAGATCTTGAGAGCGAGGCATTAGCGACGCTTGTAGTCAACAAACTAAAAGGCGTTCTGCAGTGCGCAGCGGTAAAGGCACCTGGTTATGGTGACCGTAGAA
>CAZUPG010000160.1:0-4821 GCA_964622085.1 uncultured Pirellulales bacterium
TTGTGCTCCGACATTGAAAAGTTCGCCCAGAAAGAGCTTCTTCGGCTGTATCCACAGTTGAGAGTTGATGTTGTCGTTGTCCCTCATCACGGCTCAGCTAAAACGGCAGAGCCAAATTTTCTCGAAAATCTCGATGCAGATATTTTTGTTTGCAGTTGTGGCAGAAGACAATACGAAAAACAACAGGTTATCGAAAACAAAGGCGATTCAAGGGTATTCTACACAGCCAGAGACGGAGCAATTACTATTCGTGTCGGAAAGGAAGGTACAATAACAACTGATGTTTTTGTAGAATAGATTGTATTGGTAGGCAATCTCAAAATTTTGTTAGCCCCCGGCACTGTCGGGGGTTTTTTTATTCATTTACCCACCCGGCGCGGTGGGGGTTACCCACCAAATACGAGCGACGCTTGTTTGCCGTAGCCTCCACCCTTCGTAGCAAAGCTACTGCGGAGGACGGGTCGGCGAAGGCGGAAGCGACGAATTTGCCACCGAAGACATTTATCCGCCTTCGGCGGACAGAGAATTGGTTAATTAGTTCTTTGGCGAGATACCAAATACGAGATGCGAATTATCGCCGCAATGTCAACTGATTTGAGGGAAATTTTATCGCTAACAAAGATTCAGGGTGAATTGCTCTTGCATAGGCGTAAGTTAGACTTGATCCTCAACTGGAATTCTGGCAAAGTAAGCGACTATCTTATTCCGTAAATCTGCCCTACTCTCTTTTGATAATTGCAATAACTTTGCATCTATAGGGTGTTCTTTGCCTCTTTTTATCTTGTCGCAGTTAATTCGATATGCCGTCTTGAAATCAATCATGTAGTATCGGGTCTGTTGATTATCTGCGTTTGGGATGTTCACAGTATATTCTGGGAGCGAGAGATTCTCTTCATACACAAAAAAATCGTCAAAAGCATAACCATCTTCTTCTAGGTCAAAATCTTTTTCCTTTACATACGGAGGCATTGTTGCCCATGTATTTGGAGATACCGATTTATCGGCGGGCATTTTGCGGTTTAACCGTGTAAAGTCTTCAACCCACCAAGGATTTTGATAAAAAGAAGGCAAGATGCTTTGTAAGGGTGCCAAGGCCAAAATGCCTTTATCTATCGAACAGCATGGAGACAATATTGCTGAGAGCCGTGAAGAGCAAACCTCAATTTTATATGGTGAAGTATCACCGTTTAATAAGGGCTCTGTAAGAATCGGTGTGCTCGAAGCAAACCCTCTAACAACATCTCCAAATCTGAAAACTTTGTCGATCTTACGCTCGTAAAACATATCCCTTTAACAATACTATTGGTCATAAAATTGTTCAACATTATGGCGACCTATTGAACTGATTTTTTGTGAGTAGGACCGAAAGTCTTTGTTAATGCGTATTTCAACCACTTCGATAAACAGGCCGTCTTGAGAAAGCCTAATTAATATTTCGTACGGACCAAAGGGATAAACTATTATTTGAGCCCCTTCTATTTCTTCCTTACTTGGTCTTAGTTCCCCAGTGGGAGGAAGATTTTCTGGTTGTTTCTTTTGCTCATTCATTTCTGGTCTTTTTGGGGTTGCCTCATGAATTTATAGACAGGTTCCTTTATTGAGGCTTCATACTCATCGGAAATAAGCGTGTGCAAGTTATCAGTAACCTCTAAATAATGCTGTGGTTCTATTGCTTCGGCAAAAGCATCAAAATCAAAGGTTAATGTATATACTCCATTTTTCTTCTTGAGAGCTTCTAAGTAGCGCACAAAGTATTTGCCCTTTTTAACGGTTGCTCTGAAATTCATATCCTTAGCATCAGAAAGATCGAATCGCGTCAAAGGAAATGTTGTATTGTACCACTCTTGAAAAGTTTTGTTATCTTTCTTAACAATTGGACACTCGTCTATATATCGCAAACCTATACGAGTAATTACGGGTATGGCGGTAACTTCAAGGAAGCTAGGTACTACATACTTAATTAGATCTTTGAATTTTTCGTCAGATGTTGGATTATTATATGTCTTGTGCTGAATAGAGTGTATTCCCAAAGAATTATTTAAAACATTAACTTCCATGCCTGTCCCTGACTTGAAATTCCAAATCTTCTTAATAGCTTCAGAATCAAGCCCATCAGGAGGTCCCTCAATCTTGCTTTCAGGACCTATATCTGCGAGCAAAACTTGACGTCGAAGTATCAAGTTAGATTCAGGAAACTTCTTCATTATCTTAATTTGTAAGTCTCCTATTTTTTTCTCCATGTAAAAGAGGTTCGGAAAACGCATCTCAAAATGAACCCCTTTAACCGTAGGATTTGGGAAAACTTCGTTTATTGCCATCAAACTACCCTCTGCAAAAAAATGTTAAAGAAACGCATAACTGCAATTATACACTCCAACGAAGCCAATGAACACTCCCAGTTTGCTTTTTTAATTATACCCATTCCGGTTAAAACTGCAAGATTTAATCCGCACTAATTGAAATCAGTGTAAATCCGTGTCTAACCAGGCAGTGTCAATCTGTGTCTAAGACTCCACCAAGCCAGCAGGGATCAATACGATCTCGTCTCGATATTTCCTTAGAAAATCAAGCATTGATCTAAACGAGGAGTATGATGAGTAAGACTGCGGCTGCAAGGGCTATAAGGGCAATAACCCAAATTTTTGGGGGAATAGTTTTGTTGTAGAGCTGCATATATAGGTCTCCGTGTCTAAATCTTTCTATGAACTATGAACAACGAACCATGAACATATCAACGCATCTACCTCATATGCACTACGATTTCAACCCTGCGGTTTCTCGCCTTACTGCTGGCTGATGCGTTGGAGGCGATAGGCCGGGCCTCTCCACAACCTGCTGCTCGAATCTGGTCTTTAGGGATTCCACGCTTGATAAGATACCTGGTCACCGAAAGTGCACGTTGAGCCGAGAGTTCCCAGTTGTCTTTCCAGGGAGATTTTTTGATTGGGTCCGTATCGGTATGTCCGACAACATCTATTTGTTTACCGGCGTATTTGCTCTTTAATACCGTTTGGATATGGTCAAGCTCGGCACTGGTCGCTTTTTTGAGGGTAGCTTTTCCGGAATCGAACAATATTTCGTCCGAGAGTGTTACCGTAATCGTCCCTGCAGATGGGTCGAAGGAAACGTCATAGCCCTCTCCGAACCCGGTCGCTTCTGCGGGAGTTTCGCTGCGCTGCTCAATCTGTCTTTGCAGCTCTTCGATTGTTTGCTGATTTTCTGTAATCTGTTCGCCGAGCTGGCCCTTTTCTGTCCTTTCGCGCTCAAGCAGACCTATCGTATTTTGATGCTCGATATTGAGGGCTTTGTACTTTTTCTTCCAGTTTGTAGGAAAGCCGCCACAGCCGGACAAAAATGTAATTGATACAAGACAAATTATAAGAGCTATCGTTTTTTTGTTGGCGGTTTGCATTTTTGTATCTCCTTAATTTACGGCCTACAATTCCGTTTTACGGTTCAATTCACCAATTGCCGATTAGCGGTTCAAGAACAAATTTCACATATTCTTGAATCCAGTCATGTAATATCATAACAGTAAGTACGCCCAAAGACAAGAATGGGCCGTAGGGAATTTGCCGAATTTTTTTAAAAAACATCTGGCATCCCGCCCAGGCCAGCCCAAAAAACGGTGCTATAAAAAACGCCACTACCACGAAAACCGGACCTATCACAGCCCCCGCAGCCCCCATCAAATGCACATCACCTCGCCCCATGGCTTCTTTTCCGAACGCAAAGGTGCCGAAGATGCGGACAGCCCAGACGGTTCCACAGCCGATAAAATAGCCCCACATACTGCCCAGAAGCCCTGCAATAGCAGGATGTTGTGAAAAATTCACCCACCACATACGCTCACCGATAATCCGCAAAGCAGCCACCGAGCAGACGACAATCGGCAGTAAAAAGATGATTTCTTTACAGGCCTCCAAACGGTGATTGAATTTTTGCTCACTTCCATCCTCTGCCTGCCCTGAGCTTGTCGAAGGGTCCTCTGCCTGCCCTGAGCTTGTCGAAGGGTTTTCTGCCTGCCCTGAGCTTGTCAAAGGGTCTTCTGCCTGCATTTGGCTTGCCGAAGGGTCCTCTGTATTCTGCTTGTCCTGAGCACAGTCGAAGGGCCCTCCGTCTTCTGTTTCATAACTTCTTTTAATTAGGCCGGTTGCAAGAAGCACTAAGGATATGGCTAATCCTATTACTGCACCGACAGCCAGCGAGCTGGTCTTCGCTGTTGCACTGGGCAAAAGCAAATACGCACGAATCAGAGCTGGGTCGATTACATAAGCTCCCGCCGCCGAGCCAATAAATCCGACTGCGGTAACAAACCAGCAAATAGATAGCGGAATCACCCAAAGCTCCAAGTCAATTGCCGAGGCAGCTATAAAAGCAGCTAACATAGTGATAGAGATAAGATAAATAAACCAGCCACCACTTAACAAAGGCCTGATACCATCCCGCAATTCGGTGCGAAAGTACAAAATAAAAAGGCCAAGAAAGACCAGGCCGGTCAATAGCTCGATAATAAAATAACGCACTGAAATCGGAGCTTTACAGAACCTGCACTTTCTACCCAGAATCAGCCAGGAGAGAAGCGGTATATTGTCGTAAAAACGGATGTGTTTGCCGCACGCAGGACAGGCAGAAGGCGGAATTACTATAGATTCATCGCGAGGCAAGCGGTAGATAACAACGTTCAGAAAGCTGCCGATACAGCAGCCAAGAACAAAAATAAATAAAAACCAAATCCAGTCAGGTACTAACACAACGCCTCCTTCGTATTACTTAAGTGTATATCAATCGCTAAAAATAACCAACAAAAAACTGTAGAAA
>CAZUPG010000161.1:0-4812 GCA_964622085.1 uncultured Pirellulales bacterium
CGGCTATCGCCTGTGCCTGGCCTCGCTCTTCAGCACCAATGCCCGGATAAGCACCTGGGGTATCAATGAGAGTAACGATGGGAATGCCAAACTTCTCAGCAAATTTCATCTTCCGCAGCGCTTTGCGATAACCCTCAGGATTGGAGCATCCAAAATTGCATGCAACTTTCTCCTTTGTGCTTCTTCCTTTGTTTTGACCGACAATCAATACTTTTTCTCTGCCGACATGCCCGAATCCTGTTATGATTGCGCGGTCGTCACCGAAACATCTATCGCCGTGCAATTCGCGAAAATCTTTTACCATCAAGCTAAGGTAATCATTGAGCAAGGGCCTCTTCGGATGACGTGCTACCTGAACGGTCTGCCAGGCGGTCAGATTTGAATAGATTCGTTTCAGCTCAGCGACCTGCTCGCGTTGAAGCCGGCGAATCTCAGCAGAATAGTCAATACCCTTGACCGAACTGAGCTTTCTTAACTCGTTCATCTGCCGGTCAAGGTCGGCGACTTTCTCCTCAAAGTTGAGGTGGTCTGCGGCACTGATATTATTATTAGCCGGCATATCCATATATTAGATGAATCCCCGCGAAAAATCCCGACAGAAAAGATCGGGACAGACGCGGGGTTAAATATCTATTCATTAAAAACTATAGAGTACCCTATTTTTTCAGCTGAATATGATATGTTAACATTTTAGTGGCAATAGTCAAAGAAAAAAATTGACATCTGAGGCACTGTACTGTACTTTTTAGAGGAATCCGTTTTGAAGTCCATTTTCATAAGACCTTGATTATGAAAGACTTAAGGCAAATAACCGTTATAGGGCTGGGTCTTTTAGGCAGCTCGATTATATTAGCTGTTTTACGCGCTTTTATGAAAATAAAAGTAGTAGGTTACTCGCATCGGCGTACAACTCGTGATAAAGCCAGAAAACTGGCAGCCGAATTCGAGGTAGTTGACGATATAAGCGAAAGTGTATCAAACGCAGACCTTGTTATCCTTGCCACTCCTATATGTACATTTGAGAAAATCTTTAGTGACATCGCCGATTCGCTGCCAGCCGGCTGTATTGTTACCGACGTTGGCTCTACTAAAGTGCTGTCCCACCGCTGGGCAGCCAGGAAGCTGCCGAAGGCCGTGCATTATGTCGGCTCACATCCAATTGCCGGCTCGGAACAAAGGGGCATCGAGTTCGCCAGAGATGATTTGTTCGAACAAACTGCCTGTATTCTGACAACGACAAAAAAGACTAATCGGCAGGCAGTGCAAACGCTTAAAAAATTCTGGTCAGGGCTTGGCTGCTTTGTGAAATTGATGAGGCCAGCTGAGCACGATAGAATCTTTGCAAATATAAGCCATTTGCCACACATAATAGCAACGGCTTTGATAAATGCCAATAGCAGCGAAGAATTAAAGTTTGCCGGCAAGGGCTTTATAGATACTACAAGAATAGCATCGGGACCAGCTAACATCTGGGCCGATGTGCTGGCGACAAATGCCAATAATACCACCAAAGGAATTGATAAAATCATCGCTGAATTAGAAAAGATGAAAAAGGCAGTCAAAAGCCAAAATAAAAAACAAATTGAGAATCTGCTTGCCAAGGCAAGGAGTAAACGTAGCGCGCTGATAAACTACAAAATAAAGAAGAAGGAACTAATATAGTAAAACAATTTTGTCACTTTGAGCCACAGAGAACACCGAGGAAAATTAAAAAAGACATGGATTAACACCGTTCTTTATTAGACACGGATTCACACGGATTAACACAGAGAAAAATAGCCGCGAATTAAACCGACTTAGCCGCAAAGTCAACTGATTTTGAAGGGAAAAAAGGCGGCAACATCACGATGTAAGCCCGCAATGCCATGATGTAATCTGAAAACTTAAGGTTGTTGCTCTAATCTTTCAAGAATTTTACGGGCTTCTGCATAGTCAGGATCTCCCGGCGTATTATCAACTGCATGCCGAATATTTTTTATTGCTTCATCTTTTAAGCCCATATCTGCTTGAGCCACTCCCAAAAACAAATAAGGAGTAAACCAGTCTGGTGTCTTTTCAATCTGCTTTTCGCAAAGTTTGATTAGATTAGGTAAGTCTTTAGCTTTTATGAGCTCTAACATTTGCTGAAAGATTCCAAATTCTTCATCCACAACAACGTTTACATTTCCTCCATGAGTTTGCCTCTTAGCACCATTGTAACTATACATTGATGTGATGCCACGAGCTGACATCTTGGCTTTCTCGACAAGTTCTTCATTTTGCTCATTTAGATTTCCTATTTTTCCCAAAAGCTCTGTGTTCTGTGCAACAACTTCGTTTTTGCCAGCAATGAGTTCTTTATTTTGGTCGTTTAGGTTTTCTATTTTCCCCAAAAGCTCTGTGTTCTGTGCAACAACTTCGTCTTGCTGTTGTTTTTTACTTTTTACATCTTTTACTTCTAATACAATTCCAACAATCACGCTTATGATAATTAGAATGGAAAGAAACAAAGCCAATCTAGGTTTATTCGGCTCAGTTAAATATAATCCACCTATCGCAATTATAGCAGACAACACAAAGGTTATTATTTTAAACCAAGCCATTCTATCTCTCCTCTAACAAACTTCTGTTTATATGGTTTTCTTTTTCACAAAACCACCATCACCGTATTACTCGGCCGCCTTTGGACCGCCCGACTTCGGCCGCTCGTTATGCGTTCTATTCTAATCTTAGAAAAACAGCCATTGTGCCGTCGGCGTTGATATCCCAGTATTTCGGCTGGTGTGGAGCAATTGCACCCTTCCTGATATCATGGCCAAAAATCTCTCTTTCTATGGTCGATAAGTGTTTAAGATTTTGCTGCGCGAGCTTCTGAAAAGGTATTTCTGAAACGCTTGGATTCATATGGTGTATATCAGCACGAAAGCTTCCCCAGATTTTAGTTGATGCAGTGGCACATTTTTCTGAAATAATATTTTTGTCTTTGAGTTCACAAATTAGTTCTTCGATAGTTTTTGTGTTTCCATCCTCTTTGTTTCTATTAATTTTATTTCGCTCGACGACAAATTTTATAATTCCCTCGTTGATGGCATGGCTCATCATGACTGCACCAATAAAATAGCCATCACGGTATAGATAAATGCATTCTGACGAAGCGTGAGCAAAGTAATGGCCGCCGATAATTCCTTGGTGCTCAATTTCCAAATATCTTTCAACTCTTTGGTTTATAGTGCTGTCTAATTCGGACCGAAGATTATGTTTAGCCATGACCTCTTTCATTTGTTTGTTATCCATTATTTTTCTCATCTAACTATGTCTATATGGTTTCTGCATAAAATTCTGTTCTCTTTACAAAACCACCATCACCGTATTATTTTGCTGGCCTTTGGCAGAATACCAATACTCAATTGATTATCCTCACAATTGTTTTCCCTCGAAGTAACTTAATGGATTATACCAAACTTGAGTTTATAAGGCAATAACCAATTCCCCTGCCGCGAGCGGCAGGGCTAAACAAAACCCACGCAATAACCCCCGACCACGTCATTCGAGGGCAAGATTAAGGGGCTAAGTATATTTGGATTTCTGCTTCCGCAGGAATGACAATGTAACGTCGCCGTCCTCCTTCGTTAAAACTTCGGCGGATAAATACCGGCGACGTCTAAAAGAAATCCCGTGTAAACAAAAACCCAGTATAAAGGGATATTAACCCACCGGATAAATCCGCCTTCTCTAAAGCTTCGGCGGGACAAGCCGGTGGGCTTTTGGAGTAGATGTAAACCCTGCGGATAAACAAAATCCCGCGTAAACAAAAACTCCCTGCGGTGCAGGGGGCTAACAATTTTAATAACCAACGCAAACGCGTTGTGTTATTCCTTGACGGGTGCAGAGCCAATATCTATAATGCGAACTCACTATCAGACAGGATAAAAAATAAGGAAGTACCATCGTGAAACAATGGCGTTTTGAGGTTTTTAATAAGCCGGGTTTTACCGACGTACGCGGTAAAAGCGTCCTGGAAGATATCACGGAGTTAGGTATAAGCTCCGTCGAAGCGGTTCAGTCGGCTACAGTCTTTCTAATCGAAGCAGATCCCTCGACCGCGCTCGGGACAGGTTTCGATAAGGATTTGGCCAAGCGTGCAGCTCAAGAGCTTCTTACCGACCCGGTTTGTGAAGAATATTATATAGGCAGAAGCAGCGCTCCGGCTGGGCTGGCAAAAGCAACACTAATCGAGGTACATCTAAAAAGCGGAGTTACCGACCCGGTTGCAGAATCGGTAATGGCGGCGCTCGCCGATATGGGCATTCTTGCCAACAATGTTCGGACCGCACGAAAGTATGTTCTGCTGGGCGACATTTCTACAAAACAGACCGAAACAATTGCAAAGAAAATCTTGGCAAACGACTGCATCGAAGACGTCATAATAGGTAATGAAGCTGAGCCGCCAAGCCCACACCTTAAACCATACGAGATGAAGATAGTACACTGGCCCATACGCGAGCTTAACGACGATGGATTAGTGGCTTTAAGCAAGGCCAAAG
Organism: uncultured Pirellulales bacterium; assembly: GCA_964622085.1. GTDB lineage: Bacteria > Planctomycetota > Phycisphaerae > Sedimentisphaerales > Anaerobacaceae > CAZBWE01. The sequence continues at coordinate 4,524 of CAZUPG010000161.1, forward strand.
ACCTGTTTCTTAATCTCGTTGAAATGCAAACGATTCAAAAATACTATAAGCAGCTCGGAAGAGAACCTACCGACGTCGAGCTGGAGACACTGGCCCAGACCTGGAGTGAGCACTGCGTCCATAAAACGCTCAAAAGTTCCGTGGATATGTTAATTGATGGTAAGCAAATACACTTTGACAATCTGCTAAAAGAAACCGTTTTCGAAGCTACCAAACAGCTCGATAAAAAATGGTGCATATCCGTCTTTGCCGACAACGCCGGGGTGGTGGAATTTGACGAGGATTCTGC
>CAZUPG010000162.1:0-4801 GCA_964622085.1 uncultured Pirellulales bacterium
GTTGGTCCCAGCTCGTCTATCGTAACATCTATTGGTTCCTCTATTATCTCTGGAGAGATTGGCTCAAAGGTTGGTCCCAGCTCGTCTATCGTAACATCTATTGGTTCCTCTATTATCTCTGGAGCAGCTGGTTCGCCAAATGATTTAAGTGCCTCTTCTATATCTATTGGTTCCTCGAGTGGCTCTGGAGCAAGCGGCTCAGCGAATAACTCTTGTTGTTTGTCTTCGACACTTATTCGCTCATCCATCCTTTCTTGGCGAGCCCGCTTGGACAACGTTCTCAATATGTCCTGAATACTTACCGGCTCGTCTGTTCTCTCTGAATCAGTAGGTTCTAAGGACACCTCTGGCATCTCCTGGGGTTCTTCCCACTGCCGCTCGCGACCGCGTGTCGGTTCACCCTGCCTCTCGGAGGGGCGGGGTTCAACTGCTTCCGGCCAGACTGTATCGGTAACCTTTCTATCTGTTGCCAGCTCTGCGGAAGCTATAACCACTTTACTTTCAGGCCATTGATATTGTGCCAGCGGTGTTATTACCTCCAGCAACTCTCTTTCCGGTTCGATCAGTTCCTCCGGCTCAGTAAGCTCTGTCTCCCATCTTTCTGGTCCAGTGATTTCCAGGAGGGTCTCCGGTTCGACCGTCCTGAGCTCACCGCCGAAGGGCGGCTCAATAATTTCAAGCTCCATCGGGGAGGCTACACCAATGTCCTTAGCATGACGTGAAACATAAATATAGCTTACGTTAAATTGCCGGGGGCCACCCGCTGTCGCAAGTGCATCGGTTAATCTGAAATCATATCGTGGAATGACATACCGGCCCGGAGCTGGCACGCCGTCACCCAATATTGAAAAGGTACGCTGTTCCGAGGCGAGCAAAGTTACGTTAATTGCTGGCTCTTTCAATACGCTCGGCGAAAGGACTTGCCTTATCTCTTCTTCGAGTTGTATCTCAGTCGCCCCTGCTGCCTGAACTACCCCAGCATCCGGTATGGATATCTTTCCAGTCTCGGTAACGATATAATCGTTTCTAACCGTTTCTCCTTCTCGATACAGCTCATGAATTGATATCCTTATAATGTCACCGGGCCCAAATACATAATCAGTCTCAACTACCCTGCTATCTGCCAGTCTTGGCTTTTCTGCTCCCTCCCAGGCTGTTTGCTCCTCTTCAGCCACACCGAGTGTATCCAGTATTACATTGACCGCCGGGGTAGGGCGAAACCTGCCGATCTGTGTTGGGTCAAAGAACTTGTTGCCACAACCAGATGAAAGAGACAGAAGTAAAAGGTAAAAAGTGCAAAATAGAATGAATCCACAGTTTTGAGTTTTGAATTTTGAGTTTTGAGTTTCTTTTTGTATCCTTTTCATGGCATTAAAATCCCAAAAAAACACGAGCCTTAAAGAATAGCTCTAAACCGTTAAAAAACCTTTTGCTCGATGAAATTTATCGGTTCAATATCCTTGCTGCTTAACTTTTTTTGACTGCGATAAAAGCAATATCACAGAGAAATCTGAAGTGTGAAGTGCCTGAACGGTAAAGTGCCTAAAGTTATGGATTTATCCGCCTGAGGCGGATTAATTTTTTCACTAGTAGGGTGAGGCTTGCAGCGCCGCTGCATAATTGATGGGCTAAAACCCACCCTATAACTTATTTTAAGGATTTTAGACCTGCCGCAACTATAGATTTGTAAAGCAGTTATGGAAAGTATGAAGCGCCTAAACGGTAAAGTGCCTAAAGTTATTGATTTATCCGCCTATGGCGGATTAGTTTTTTCACTAGTAGGGTGGGGCTTGCAGCGCCACTACATAATTGGTGGGCTAAAGCCCACCCTGCAACTTATGCCCTATAATTATCGCAATATCAGCACAGGCAAAATCGCCAATCTTGACTGTCGTCAGACAAGTTTCGCAGAAAAAATGTAGGAAAACCGATAAAGACTTGTCCCTGCCCTTCGACTTCGCTCAGGACGGTGAGCGAGCGAAGCGAGTCGAACCGCCGTTCTTTGGATTGCTTAAGTTGTGACTGCTTAAATGGCCTTTATCCGCCTCAGGCGGATTAATTTGAAATTGATTTCAGCCAGGCGCTTCAGCAAAGCACCCCGGGCATCAGTCCTGTATATCTCTATCTTGGTAGGAACCACGATGCCGTTCCTACCAATCTCGGTATAATCATAGCCACGAACTGTTAAGAAGATTTTCTTACTGCTGTTGGCAAACCAAATTGTGTCCACCAGAGAATTTTCTTTGTTTTGATAGAAAACCACCTTAGACCAATATGGCTTGTGGGGTATCATATCAAGCTGATTATTATTGGAAGACGCAATTCGCTGAATTGGTTCATACCATGATCCTTTCATCTTGACTGGCTCAGCTGTTTTGGTAAAGGCAAACTCGCCATCTAAAAAACGTACCGGTGTTGTTGTTATCGTAAGTACTGCTTCTGCAAAATCGTGATAAAATCCCACAAGCTCTGAGATATCATTTTGCTTATTTCCGGCCAGCATACTGAATTGCCCTTTTGACAATTGCCAGATGAACTTGTTTAGTGGTTCCTGGGTTGAAATGCGAATGTAATTCGAAAGCGGGCGAATCTCGTAATTATGCTCTGTCAGATAGAAGCTGCCATCCGGCTCATAGAAACTTACAACACAATCGAATTGAAGCTTTTTTGTTTTTGTCCATGCCTGATATCCACCGGTCGCCTCAATCGCAGAGGTTGTGTAATCCGCAATGACAAAATTAGGGTCGGTCGAGCGGTGGTAAGCCAATCCGTTTTCTCTTTGTTGCTGCTCGCATCCCGCAACAATAATACCTATCAAAATAACAAAACAGCTTGTTTTTAGATGTCGATTAATCATTTTGTTTTTGTTCACATTTCAAATTAGCCAATTGTTCCATCAGAGCATATCTCTGGGCAGCGTCTTTGCTGGCAAGTTTCATCAATTCCGCCGCCACCTCCGGCTTCGATTGCTTTAACGTTCGATAGCGATTCTCACCATAAGCATATTCTGCGAAATCGAAGGTTGGTGGCTTTGAATCAAGCTGCAGCGGATTTTTGCCCTGCTCTTTCAATCGTGGGTCGAATCTGTACAGTGGCCAGTGCCCGCTGGCGACTGCCTGCTTCTGATGCTCGTAGCCGTTGACAAGGTTATAACCGTGAGCGATACAATGGGCATAAGCGGTTATAAGCGAAGGCCCGGGATACGCCTCTGCCTCGACAAAGGCCTTGACCGTCTGATTGGGATTTGCACCTATAGCTACCTTAGCTACATAGATATTGCCATAGACAAAAGCAAGAAGCCCAAGGTCTTTTTTCGGCCTTGGTTTCCCCGCTGCCGCAAATTTTGCTACCGCTGCTCTCGGCGTGGACTTCGACATCTGTCCGCCTGTATTAGAATAGACTTCTGTATCTAACACCAGCGCATTAACATCGGCCCCGCTGGCTAATACATGGTCCAGCCCGCCATATCCGATATCGTAAGCCCAACCATCACCGCCAAGAGCCCAGACGGATTTTCGCACAAGATAATCTGCGATATCCAATAAATGCTTACATTCCGGGCAGTTGCTTTTCCTGCACTGGCCTTTGAGTTTTTCCACCCGAACCCGCTGCTGCTCAATAGCACTTTGCTCCGGCTCATTTGCCAATACAGCCGTTCGGATTTCTTCCGCAAGTTTTGCATCGACACAGCCCTTGGCCACTACTTTGCCTAACAGCACAAGAGAGTGCTCTTTGAACTTGTTAACTGTCAGCCGCATTCCCATTGCAAACTCGGCGCTATCCTCAAACAAGCTATTGCTCCAGGTTGGCCCCCTGCCGTCTTCTCTTTTCGTATATGGCGTCGTTGGTAGGTTGCCGCCGTAAATCGATGAGCAGCCGGTTGCATTTCCAATATAGGCCCTGTCTCCAAACAGTTGCGTCAGCAGCTTTACATAAGGTGTTTCTCCGCAGCCGGCACAGGCGCCGGAATACTCGAATAATGGCTGAATTAGCTGACTGCCCTTTACCGTATTGGGCTTGAAAAGCTTTGGGTCTGTATTTGGAATCGAAAGGAAGTATTTATAATTCTCACGTTCCTGTTCTCGCAGTGGCTCCTGCGGTGCCATATTGATTGCCTTTCGGCCGGTCGGCTGTTTGCTTTCGTCTTTTTCTACTGCAGGGCATCTGGCAATGCAGGCGCCGCAGCCGGTACAATCCTCTGGTGCCACCTGAACGGTAAATTTCATACCAGCGTAGTCTTTACCCTTTGCATCTGCACTTTTGAACGTTTCCGGAGCATCTTTGAGGTACTTTTCGTCATATGCCTTTATTCTTATAGCAGCATGCGGACAAACCAAAGAGCAGGTCCCGCATTGAATACAAATATCCGGCTCCCACTGTGGGATATTTACGGCTACGTTGCGTTTTTCATATTGGGTAGTACCGCTTGGAAATTTGCCATCGGCTGGCATCTTACTCACCGGCAGTTTATCACCACGAAATGCAATAAGCTCGCCAGTCACCTCCTTCACAAAATCAGGAGCATCCTCAGGGACCGGCGGACGCATCTTTATCTTGCTGGTAACCTTATCAGGAACTTTGACTTCGTATATCTTTTCCAGAGCACCCTCAACTGCGGCATTATTCATCTCAACGATTTTCTCTCCCTTTTTGCCGTAGGTTTTTCTAACAGCATCCTTGATGGCGCCGAGAGCTGTATCCTGCGAGATAACATTGCTTATCTTGAAAAAGGCAGTTTGCATAATTACATTGATTCTTGGCCCCAGGCCGATTTCCTGTGCAAGCGAGATTGCATCAATGA
>CAZUPG010000163.1:0-478 GCA_964622085.1 uncultured Pirellulales bacterium
TTGTAATTACTTTGTAGGAGGCGTTGCAGACCTCTACTAATGATTTGTGGTAAGCTGGGTTCGGGTCATCGAGGACCGTATGCAGGGTTGTTATTATCGGCGCCTTTAATCTGTTTAGCAATAAGCTCAAATAGGCGCCGGCTTCGCCGCCGAACAGGCCGAACTCGTGCTGTGTACAAACCAGGTCAACATGGCTGAAGTTGATATAATCGGCAGCGCAAATATAATCGCTTTTCACATTTTGGCGGATTTCGAACTTGACCGGCTCAGCGTATTTCAACTCGTTATCTGGCCGCATTGCCACTACCAGAGGTTCGAACTCACCCTTGACAGCCGACACTGTATTTTTAATAAGGTCCGATGTAAAAGTCGCAATCCCACATTTTCTTGGCGGAAAAGAGGAAATAAAAACGACTTTTTTCACATTACTTTTCGCCATCCGCAAAATCCTGATCAAACATAGCTCAAAATCACTTAT
>CAZUPG010000163.1:488-4778 GCA_964622085.1 uncultured Pirellulales bacterium
AAAGTTCACAACTATATTTTAGAGTTAGTTGAATACGCTGTCAAGTGAATTGACTTTTAAAGCAGCTATAAAATACTCCTTTATTGGTTCGGCACTTCGATTATGCGTTATCAACGATAGAAAGAAGGGGAAATTTCGTAATTTTTCCGAATTTTTGGCTAATTCTCTAATTTTTCGCACTAATAATTGACAAACCCGTATAATATACTACTGATATAGTAGGAAAAATAGAGTATAAATTATGAAGATTTCGACTCGAACCAGATATGGAATTAGAGCGGTCTTAGAGCTGGCTGAAAACTATCAAAAAGGGCCTTTGCAGCTCAGAATCATTGCCGGACGCCAGAATATATCCATCAAATATCTTGAACAAATAATGACGATGCTCAAATTCGGGGATTTTATTAGAACTATTAGAGGCCCCAGAGGCGGATATATGCTTGCCAAAGCTCCAAACCAAATTAAACTAAGCGATGTTTTCGATTGCTTGGAAGGAACTGTAACTACCGTCGAATGCGTCGAAGACGAAAATTACTGTGCTCGTTCTGTTGATTGTATGGCCAGGCAGCTCTGGACGCAGGTGCATGAGGCCATTGGAAGTATCTTGCAGTCTGTAACGCTCCAGGATTTGGTTGATAGGGCAAAAGATAAACGCGGCCCGGATTATCAAATATAGGGGTTGTTTAGCCGTCGCCGGCATTTATCCGCCGAAGCCTTGGCGAAGGAGGACGGCGACACAAAGTATTTAGCCCGCGGCCTGTCCGCCGTTCTTTTGGCGGGTTTTACCGCAGGTTTTGACCAAAGGTCAGATTATGAGTGCCATATTTGAAGATATTACTAATGCAGTTGGTTTTACGCCTTTGGTGCGAATAAATAAGCTCGGCTCGGACAAAGCGACTATTCTCGCAAAGCTTGAATCATATAATCCTTGCGGCAGTATCAAAGACAGAATCGCTTTATCAATGATACAAGTGGCCGAAGAGAAAGGGCTAATAAAGCCGGATACGGTCATTATCGAGCCGACAAGCGGCAATACCGGCATTGGTCTTGCCTTTGTATGTGCAGCGAAGGGTTACCGATTAACACTTACTATGCCGGAATCGATGAGCATTGAAAGGAGAAAGCTGTTAAAATTGTTCGGTGCAGAGATTGTGCTGACACCGGCTGAGCTTGGTATGTCCGGGGCGATAGCCAGGGCCGAGCAGCTCGTGGCAGAGAATCCCAATGCCTTTATGCCTCAGCAGTTTAACAACCCTGCAAATCCGCAAATTCACAGAGAAACCACTGCTGAAGAGATTTGGTCGGATACCGATGGTAAGCTTGACTTCTTTGTTTGTGGTGTCGGGACAGGCGGTACATTGACCGGCTGCGCAGAGGTACTAAAACAGCGCAATAAAGACCTCAAGGTCATAGCCGTAGAGCCGAAGGATTCACCCGTTCTTTCCGGCGGTAAGCCAGGCCCACATAAGATACAGGGTATCGGTGCCGGCTTTGTGCCGAAAGTATTGAATATTGATATAATAGATGAGATTATACAGGTATCCAACAAAGACGCCTTGGAAACAGCCCGACAATTAGCTGCCAAAGAGGCGATACTTGCGGGAATTAGCTCAGGCGCTGCAATGGTAGCGGCGGTACAGGTCTCGCACCGGCCCGAAAACCAGGGAAAAACTATTGTAACTATTCTGCCCGATACTGGAGAAAGGTACATCTCTACCGAAATGTTTGATTGACTATAGATATTTGAAAAATTAACGGAACGAACCAACAGAGCCACGACCGTAAGGCAGTGGTAATTCTTCACAAAAATGAAAAAAAGTATGGAGTTTAGCAATGTCCAAAAAAAAGATAACCAACCAGGCGATTGAAAAGCTGGTCAGCGAAATTGCTCGGACTTATGAAGGTGATACCGGCATAAATTTTATCGATGTCACTGATCTGCCCGTTCGGGATAAAATTCTGGGAATTCTCGATTTGCTCACAGAGATTCTTTTTCCGGGTTATACCGGCAAAAGAACCGTTACAAAATCGAATTTAAATTTCGTTGTTATTGATATTCTATACCATATCTACACAGAGCTTTCTGAGCAGATAGAGCGGGCTTACAGATATCGCTGCAGAATGGAGAATTGCGACACAGGCGACTGCAAAAAAATGGCTGAAGATGCTGCTCAGCATTTGTTGGCTCAGCTTCCAAAGATTAGAGAAATGCTCAAAGGCGACGTCGCTGCCGCCTTCGATGGCGACCCCGCTGCGAAGTCTTATGAGGAAATTGTGATTAGTTATCCCTGCATTGTAGCCATTGCCACCTATCGCATCGCCCACGAATTGTATCTGAAAGATGTGCCTTTAATACCACGCATAATGACTGAGTGTGCACATGCAAAAACCGGAATTGACATTCACCCTGGCGCAAAGATAGGCAAAAACTTTTTTATCGACCACGGCACCGGTGTCGTGGTAGGAGAAACTACAATTATTGGTGACAATGTGAAACTTTATCAGGGAACTACTCTTGGTGCCCTTAGTTTTCCGAAGGACGAAAGGGGAAGGATAATAAAAGGTGGCAAACGGCATCCTACTATTGAGGATAACGTTACTATTTACGCCGAGGCGACGATACTCGGCGATGTAACTATTGGCAAAGGTGCGGTAATTGGCGGCAATGTCTGGATTAAGGAATCGGTACCTGATGGCGTTACCGTTACAACGCCAAATCCGGATTTGGTCTATACAAAACACAAAAATACTTAGTTGTTTAGCCCCGCCACCTGTGGTCGGGGGTATTCACTATTTGAGAGATTTACTTTGGACGAAAAATTACTCAAAAAAATCAATCAACTAAAGGCCGAGCGTGGCGCCGTAATTCTCGCCCACAACTATCAGCCGGCCGACATTCAGGACCTCGCTGATTTTACCGGTGACTCTCTTGGCCTGAGTATCAAGGCGGCAGAGACTGACGCTGATGTGATTGTATTTTGCGGCGTAAGGTTTATGGCAGAGACTGCTGCTATTCTCTCGCCCGAAAAGACTGTGCTTTTACCTGACCAGTTCGCCGGCTGTCCTTTAGCTGATATGGTCACCGCTCAGAAGCTGTGTGAATTGAAGCAGAAACACCCCGATGCTTTGGTTGTCTGTTATGTTAACAGTCCTGCCGAGGTCAAAGCCGAAAGCGACTATTGCTGCACAAGTGCCAATGCCGTTGAAGTGGTTAGCTCTTTGCCTGCCGACAAACCGATTATTTTTGTCCCCGACCGGCATCTCGGTAAATTCGCAGATGAGAGAACAAAAAGAGACCTTATCCTCTGGCCCGGCTACTGTCATGTGCACGTTGCGATAACCGAAGACGACATCAAAAACGCAAAAGCTAAATATCCCGATGCTGTTGTTATGACCCATCCGGAGTGTACCGAACCGGTCAAGGAGCTTTCAGATGAGATTCTCAGTACCGGCCAGATGTTGAAATTCGTCGCCAAAGCGAACGCAAAGCAGTACATCGTCGCTACCGAAGTGGGAATGATTCACGCCTTGAAAAAACTAAAACCTGATGCCGAGTTTATCCCGGCCAGTAAAAGGGCCGTCTGTCCAAATATGAAGCTTATAACTCTGGACAAGGTCGTCGGCTCATTGCAGTCTATGCAATACAAAGTAACGGTTCCGGAAAATATAAGAATAAAAGCAAAAAAATCACTTGATAGAATGATTGAAGTTTTACCCCGTTAGAAATCCTACAATAGACCAATGAAATAATATGATACAGAAAGGAAAAATTTCTGACGGGGTGTTACCGGAAAAATAGAAATATTTAACCCCCAGCTTCACTGGGGGTCAACGCAATACGATATACGCAATACGAGAGACGAGAGTATGTGGGATTATACGGACAAAGTTAAAGACCATTTTTTCAATCCGCGAAATGTCGGCGAGATTGAAAAGCCAGACGGCGTCGGTGAGGTCGGTTCTTTGGCCTGTGGTGATGCCTTGAAGCTTACCTTCAAGCTTGATAAAGAGGGAAGAATTGTAGATGCAAGGTTCAAGACATTCGGCTGTGCCAGTGCAATCGCAACCTCATCGGTCCTGACAGAGATGATAAAGGGTCTGACGCTGGACGAAGCCGCCAAGATAACCAACAAGGATATTGCCGATTATCTCGGCGGACTTCCTGAGCAGAAGATGCACTGCTCGGTTATGGGCAGAGAGGCCCTCGAGGCAGCCATTGAAAATTACCGAACCGGCGGAAAGAAAAAACGCGAGCTACAGGGCAACGTCGTCTGCACCTGTTTCGGCGTA
>CAZUPG010000164.1:0-4777 GCA_964622085.1 uncultured Pirellulales bacterium
TGAATCTGGCAGATGTCAAGAGGCTCTATATTGGCTTTGGCGACCGGTACAATCAGACTGGATATTATGATGGTAAGGTGTACTTCGAGGATATCCGGCTGTATGCGCGCAGATGTGCTTACTCGGAGCGTTCGGATGAACTTGCCAGGCGCGACTACGCTCCGATTAGTTACCCTGTGAGCGGGGATTGCAAGGTGGACTCTCAAGAGCTCGATATGATGGCAGATGTCTGGCTTGGTGGGGAAACTGTCATTCCTACGATAGATCCGGGCCAAACCGGTCTTGTTGCGTGCTACCATATGGACAAAGGGGACTGCGAAGGATACGACCTTTGTGATAGCAGCATTCATGACCACCATGGGACATTTTCAAGCGAAGAAGATGTAACATTTACGACAGGCCTGATTGGCCCCAACGCTATCCATATGGACGGTAGCCCAGGCACCCTGGTTAATCTGGGAGGCTGGGATCCTGCAGCCGGGGGCCAAATAACTCTGGCTATCTGGACCAAGTGGGATGGGAGCCATCCTGAAGGCTTTACACAGTCTCAGGGCTTGATTTGTAAAAGAGGCGGATGGAGCGAAGCCGACGTGAGGTTCATGTTCGAGATGGATACCTACGACTCCGGTATGCCCAAAGATCCCCCCGTAGGCTATAGAGGTTCATTTGCTCTCCGGTCGTATCTTAGTTCCGTGTATTCCCCGGCCGATATAATGTTCCCGTTTATCGGCGAATGGGCGCACGTAGCCGCCACGTTTGATGGGGCTACTGTCAGGCTCTATCTCAATGGCAGAGAAATACCACAGGAAGATCTATTAAAACGGGGCGGGGCATTTTCATTTGACCAAGGTACCCTTGTCGATGTGACGATAGGCAACACCAATAGTCCTGCCGGTTGGGCCAACTGCCCCGCGGTCTTTAAGGGCGACCTGGACGAAGCCTACATCTATAACCGTGCTCTGTCGCCGGCAGAGATAGCGTGGCTGGCTGACTCAGACAACCTTGACTCGATCCCGAATGACGGTAAACTACATGTTCCATTGCAGTCACCTGCTAATCTGTACGATGACGAGATAGTCAACTTCATTGACTTTGCCGTGCTGGCGGAGATGTGGCTTGAGGAGCAAATGACGCCGCCGTAACGTTGAGTGCTGCAACAGGACTGAATTGAATAGACATAAAGTATCGCGTTAGTTTGGGGCCTGCACCGATTAGTTCGGTGTAGGCCCCGAATACGTTGTCAAAATTGGCCCGCTGACCGGCAAGGTCCTGAAGAAACATCCCTGTTCAAACCAGGCGAGTTTGACGTATTAGTCGGCAGTTCCTCAGAGGACATCCAGCTCATTGGCTGATTCGAAATCAAGTGATGAACGCAGCGGACTCAAGCTGGAAGCGTGAACTGACCGAACCTGCCATGCGTGCTGAGAAAGGGCCTGCCCTGGTTCGAATAGCCAGAGGGTGGGGGGTTAATGTTCCGCAACGGCAACTCTACTTTTTACTTGAACGAAGGGGGCCAATTAAGAGCGTCTAACAAAATGAACAGTCTCGCACTATACCAGCAACGAGATTGCTTCGTCGCTACGCTCCTCGCAATGACTACAATGGAACGTCATTGCGAGCGAAGCGAAGCAATCTCATTTTGTTAGAGGCTTTTTAAATACGCTTTTGTCAAACTTTGGGATGGAAAGGTTGACAGCGTGTAATTGGTGGCGTACTATACACATCCAGGTTCAGATATCATGGCAGAATCGATGACTTCCGCCTCTATGACAGGCTTTGAGTGCAACCGAAGTTAGCTCGTCTATGTCTATAGGAGAGAGCATGATGAAGTAATAGTGCGCATTATCACGTGCGGCAACTGGTATTTTATTCTTGAGGTTCGATGATTCAAGAGGTGCCAAAAATGTTGAAGTTAGCGACCTACATTGTTTGCCTGACACTTGTTATAGGATTGTTGAGTAACTGCACCACTCAAAGGCCACGAGCGACAACCTGTTACGGTAAATCTACAGCCGCTTATACAGCCGACTGGGAATCACTAAAAAAACATAATCCTGCGCCCGAATGGTTTCGTGATGCGAAATTCGGCATCTACTTTCATTGGGGTGTCTATTCTGTGCCGGCGTTTGCCAACGAATGGTACCCGCGCAATATGTACAACAAAAACAGCAGAGAGTACAAACATCATATGCAGAAATATGGCGAGCCGACGAAGTTCGGCTACCCTGGCTTTGTTGCGATGTTCAAAGCCGAGAAGTTCGACGCCGATGAGTGGGCTGAGCTGTTCGACAAGGCCGGGGCTCGATTTGTCGGGCTTGTGGCTGAGCACCACGACGGCTTTTCAATGTGGGACAGTGAACTGACTCCGTGGAACGCCAAGGATATGGGGCCAAAACGCGACATCACCGGCGAATTAGCTGAGGCCATTCGCAAACGCGGTATGAAGTTCGTCACGACTTTCCATCACGCCCGAAACAGTCTGTATCAGATTGAAAGAAGTGGCAGGAAAAGATGGACCGGCCACTACCAGTTCGTCAAGAGGAGCTTCCCATCCCTGCTTGACGACCCCAAGCAGGCAATCATTTATGGCCATATGCCTCGCGAGCAGTTTCTGGATATGTGGAAAGGCAAACTCATCGAAGTTATTGACAAGTACCAGCCGGACTTGATGTACTTTGACTCGTGGCTAAACGAAATACCGGATGAATACAAGACCTCATACCTCGCATACTACTTCAACAAGGCCGACCAGTTAGGAAAAGAAGTCGTTGTCACGTTCAAGCAAAATGACCTGCCGCGAGAAATCGGCGTGGAAGATTACGAAAAAGGCCGAGCCAATCGACTCACTGATTTCGTCTGGCTGACGGATGATACGGTCAGCCGGGGCAGCTGGTGCTATACCGAGGGTTTGCAGATAAAGAGTGCGTCGGAGGTACTGCACACGCTGATTGATATCGTCAGTAAGAACGGCCAGTTGATGCTCAATATCTCTCCCAAGGCCGACGGTACTATACCAGATGACCAAGAGCAGGTGCTGCTGGGTATCGGGAAATGGTTGGAAAACTGCGGCGAAGCCATCTATGAAACGCGTCCGTTCATTGATTTTGGTGAGGGACCAACCCTGCTGAGAACTGGTGGGCATTTCGTCAGGATGAAAGGTGGCTATACTCCCCAAGACATTCGCTACACCCGCAAGGGGGAAACCATATATGCGATAGTCCTTGGTTGGCCGGGCGAAAATAAACAGGTCGTGATGACGATGTTCGGTAAGGCCAACAAGGCCGAGGCCATAAAGGTTACAGATGTGTCAATGCTCGGCACAGAAGAAAAAATCAAATGGCAGCGGCAGGATACCGGTCTTGTTGTTACTACCCCTGCGAAAATCGATAATATGGCAATCGTATTTAAGCTCAGCACCTCCGACTGATTATGGAACAGATAAATAAGCGAAGATTTAATACATTATGTAAAATATTTGTATTACTACTTTTTGCATTCTGCTCGTATTCTTTCTCAGCAAAAGAAGATGAATATATAATAGGCAGTCCCAACAAAAAAATCTCTGTGTACGTTTGGTTATCCAATGATAAAAATGCCTGCTATCGGATTGAATTTTCCGGTACGGCTATTCTTCAACAGTCTAAATTAGGGCTCGTTAGGGAAGACGGCGACTTTTCAAAAGACCTGACGCTGGAATCCATATCAGGTATTGAGACCGTCAAAACCGATTATGAAATGCTGCAGGGCAAAAAACGTCGTTGTTCTTATACGGGCAACAGGCGAATATTCCATTTAAAAAGTCCTTCCGATAAGAAAATGGATATTATTTTCCAGGTCTCCAACGATGGTGTAGCGTTTCGGTATTATTTCCCGGGGAAAGCGGGGGACATCAAAAAAATCGAAGAAGAAGCCAGCTCGTTTCATTTTGTTGCAGGCACAAAGGCCTGGGTTCAACCTATGACCGATGCAAAATCCGGATGGTGCCAGACCCAGCCTTCGTATGAGGAGCATTACAAGCAGGGTATTGAGACGGACAAACTGCCTCGCAATGATGCGGGCTGGGTTTTCCCGGCGCTATTTAACTACGACAAATACTGGATGCTGATTAGTGAAACTGCGCCTGACAGGAATTATTGCGGCTGTCGGTTAAAACGCACTTCACGGGGTAATGAATTTTTCATCGGTTTTCCACAAAAGCCAGAAGTCTATCCGGGTGGACCTTTGAATCCTGAGTCTACGTTACCGTGGTACACGCCGTGGAGGGTCATAACTATCGGGGATGGTTTGAAAACAATAGTAGAATCGACATTAGGAACCGATTTGGCCAACCCAGCCAAGCTTCAAGACATTTCATTTGTGAAACCGGGCAGAGCTTCCTGGAGCTGGGTTATGCTGAAGGATGATTCAGTGGTGTACGATGTGCAGAAGCAATTTATTGATTTTGCTGCTGATATGACGTGGGAATATTGTCTGGTTGATGCGAACTGGGATACGCGGATAGGGTATGAAAGAATTAAAGAGCTTGCTGAATACGCTCAAAGCAAAAACGTGGGGCTTATTCTGTGGTACAATTCCGCAGGCGACTGGAATACCACTCCTTATCATCCGAAAAGTAAGCTGCTGACCCGAGAAGGCCGCGTTAAAGAGTTCGGCAGACTGAAAAAAATGGGCGTAAAAGGTGTAAAGGTGGATTTTTTTGGCGGGGATGGGCAATCAATGATGGCATATTATCAGGATATTTTTGAAGATGCGGCCAGGTTTGGCCTGATGGTGAATT
>CAZUPG010000165.1:0-4777 GCA_964622085.1 uncultured Pirellulales bacterium
TCTTTTGCCCAGAGCAGCTTTGATATAATCAGGTCTTCCGGAGAGATAAACCACACCGGGCTTTCTTCGATTAGAACGTGCTTTTTGCGTGCAAACGCTGCTTGTTGATATGCAGAGCCACCTTTAACAATGAAATCTATTTTGAGCACGTATTGATTTTGGATGAGATTAAACATTCCCTGCCGCAAGACTTCTCTCTCAACCATCTGCCTATCTATATAGAAATCTTTTTGAAAAAGACCAACGAATTTATCAATACCAGGTTGCTGCAATTCTATTACAATATCTATATCTCTGGTCATCCGCGGAACCGTATAATAATTTGCGGCGATTGAGCCGGAAACCATATAATTGATACCAGCTTCGTTTAAGCGTTGTGTAACTACCTTCAAAACTTCAAGTTCTTCGCTCATACGCTCCCCTTATTCAGTAGAAACTTATGTAGCATAGCAAATTACACTACCTGCGGCAAGAAAATCCAGTATGTTTTATCCTGCCGAAATTTTTGGAATGTTGACCCCATTAGAGGAAAATCGCCGGGTACCAGTGTCGGTTGCTCCGGCTGGACCTCTAACGGGGTTGACAGCCATTGGTCATTTGGCTAATATCCGACTCTATGCAGAAAAAGTGCGTGAATATTCTGGGAATTGAGACCAGCTGCGATGAGACTGCTGCGGCGGTGGTTGCTGATGGCCGAGTTATAAAATCATCCGTGATAGCTTCGCAGACGAAACTGCACGAGAAATACGGCGGGGTTGTACCCGAAATTGCCTCTCGGGCGCATATCGAAAATATATATCAGGTCATAACCGAGTCAATGGAGCAGGCAAAAACGAACAAAGATGATGTTGATGCAATAGCAGTTGCCAATCAGCCGGGTTTGACCGTTGCTCTTGTCATTGGAGTCACTGCGGCTAAGACTCTTAGCTTTGCCTGGGATAAGCCCTTAATAGCAATCAATCATCTGCACGCACACCTGCAATCGGCGATGTTGGCTGCGGAGAAGCCACAGCTGCCCGCCCCGTTAGAAGTTTCGACCAAAGGCTTATTAGGCCCTCAAAAGGACTCATTTCTAACGGGGCCCGCCGTAGCTCTTATCGTATCAGGGGGACATACCTGTCTATACGATTATCGTTCGCCTCTGGAGCCGAAACTTCTGGGCAGCACGATTGATGATGCCGCAGGTGAAGCGTTTGATAAGGTTGCAACGATTCTGAAACTGCCCTATCCCGGCGGACCGAGCATTGAAAAGACAGCCGAGAAAGGTAATCCTGATGCAATTAGATTTCCGCGCTCGATGCTCGGACCTGATTCACTGGATTTTTCTTTCAGCGGTATCAAGACAGCTGTTTTGTATCATTGCCACGGTCAGGATATGAAAGGTGAAGATAAAGTTGATTCGATGAGTGAGCAGGAAATCGCCGATATTGCGGCGTCGTTTCAGGCGGCAGTGACTGACGTTCTCGTGAAAAAAACAGAGCGGGCAGTTAAAAGAATTGGCGCAAAAACAGTTCTGCTCGGTGGTGGCGTAGCTGCCAATAATCAGCTAAGGACAAAACTGCAACAATCGTGTGATTCGGCTGAGCCAGCCAAAAAACTGCTTGTCGCGCCAAAACAGTATTGCACTGACAATGCGGTTATGGTAGCTTCTTTGGGTCATCATAAATTTAAGGCAGGGCTCTTTGCAGATTTAACACTTGAGGCCAAAGCAACCGGCTGAAAAAAATTAGCCACGAAGGCACGAAGAACAAAGAAATTAAAAGTTAAAAAAACAAAAATTTAGTGCCTTTGTGTCTTAGTGGCGAGATATAAAAATCCGTGTAATCTGTGGTCGAAAAACGAACGGGATAATTCAATGGCTGACGAAAGAGACGAAAAAAAACAGCTTTTCGAGCAAATTGAGCAACTGCTTGAAACCGAGGATAGCTCCCAGCTTCGGCAATTACTTAACGAGCAACGCAGCAGCGACATTGCAGAAATCGTGGAACTTCTGGATAACGAGCAAAGACGCACAATCTTATATGTGTTAGATAAGCCCTTGTCGGCCGAGGTTTTAGAAAAGGTCGATGAAGCAACGCGAGCAGAACTTTTCGAGATTCTCGAAGTTGAAGAACTGCAAAGTATTATTTCGCACCTCGACGCCGACGATGCGGCTGACATTCTGCTGGAACTTCCCGAAGAAAAAATCACCGAGATATTAAAGAGCATGCCACCAGCCGAATCGGCAGAGATTAAAAACTTGATGAGCTACTCTGAAGACTCAGCTGGCGGGATTATGGACCCGGCAGTAATAAGCGTTACCGAAGATGCCACAGTAGCCGAAGCCGTCAGTAAAATTCGAGCGGCTGAAATAGATGAGGATTTCTATTCAGTTTTTGTTGTTGACAAAAATAGTAAATTCTTGGGCGACATTCGTATCCGCCTATTGTTAACCCGCCCAGAGGACACAAGGATAAACACCCTTGTTGAGACAGATACGATTTATGTAACCGCTGATGCCGACCAGGAAGAGGTCCGCAATATATTCAGAAATAATGACCTTATTGTCGTACCCGTCCTTAACGCCAAGCACAAACTCATCGGCAGAATCACCGCCGACCGAGTTATCGAAGTAGCAGATGAAGAAGCCACCGAAGACCTCTACACAATGGCAGGTACCGACCCGGATGAGCTGGATAACGTTTCGGTGCTGCACGCCGCACGCGTGAGAATGACCTGGCTTTTACCCTGCTTGCTTGGCACCGGCATAACAGCTTTTGTCTTGATAGTCTTTAACAGGAGATTCAGCTTCGAAAATATGGCTCTTGTTTACACAGCAGCGGTTGCTTTTGCACCTATGGTTGCTGCAATCAGCGGAAATGCCGGCCTGCAAACATCAGCTATCGTAGTTTCCGGACTGGCTACCGGACATTTAGCTGCCTTAAAATTAAGCCAGGTTTTTACCAGAGAGGTACGAATTGCTCTTGTAGTTGCGCTGGCTTGCGGTCTGATAGGGGGGGGCGTTTGCGCAATTCTTCTACACTTTCGGGCTTTGGCAGCCACCATTGAACCTATGAAGATTGTTTTTGCCCTCGGCATTGCTATGTTTTCAGCAATAATGGTTGCCACGACGCTTGGCCTATTTTTGCCATTTCTATTCCGGCGAATCGGGATAGACCCAGCTATAAGCTCCGGCCCGCTCGTTACCACCGCAAACGACTCCATCAGCGTAGCCATCTATATGACTCTGACGCTCCTATTAGCAATATAGAACACTTTCTGTAAGTATCAGCAGGCGTGAGGTTGACCCCGTTAGAGCACCCGGCTGGTTACTTGTCTTGGCGCAGGCGCAAGCCATAGATAGAAGGCACAGGTGAAAAGGTGTCAAAAAGACAATGGAGAAGTCTCTAACGGGGTTGACAATTCACAGCAAAACCTTATAATATATAGATGTGAATATAGATTGCTTCGTCCGCCTTTGGCGGACTCGCAATGACTGGCCCTATGCGAAAGTGGGAGCTGAATACTTGACGAAAAATGGTACGGGTCAGTTTTGTTTCTCCGTAATCCCGTAAGGGATGCCTTACGGCAGTCCGCTTGGGGACGCCTAACGGTGGAGTCCCTAGGGCTATAAGCTTTGGAGCTCGTATGCTACTCTGCGAAGTAGCGTGAGTTAATTATGGCTATGGAACAACTTCCTATCGATACTCATACAAAATCGGACCAGGAACCGGAGATTAACAAGTATTTCCGGGCAGCTATCAAAACTCAGGCAAACGATCTTCACCTCAAAGTCGGCCAGCCACCGAAATTACGCCTCTATGGACAACTAAAAAACACTACCGGTGAAGCAATGACTATGGCGAGAATGGAAAAGCTGGTCTTCGAGATACTAAGTCCTGCTCAGAAAGAGTCCTTCCTGAAAAAAGGGACTCTGGATTTCGCTCACGAAGTCGGTGATGAAAACCGCTTCCGGATAAACATATTTCACCAGCGAGGTATGATTAGTCTGGCGGCAAGACGAGTCAGCACCTACGTTCCAGCATTTGAAACGCTGCACCTGCCGCCGATACTCGAAAAGATATCCGATAGCAATCAAGGGCTGGTTCTTGTCGTGGGGCCAACGGGTTGCGGCAAAACCACGACCATTGCATCAATGATAGACCATATAAACAACACCCGTTGCTGCCATATAATTACTATCGAAGACCCCATTGAATATCTTTTCAAAGACAAAAAAGCAATGGTGTCCCAAAGAGAAATAGGCATCGATGTACCAAACTATGAGGAGGCCCTGACATATCTGATGCGACAAGACCCCAATGTCGTATTCGTTGGCGAAATGCGCGATTCGGCTACGGTTGCAGCCGGGCTGAGAGCCGCCGAGACCGGGCATCTTGTTTTCGGAACTATACACTCTGCAAATGCTTCACAGGCAGTCCACCGCATTTTGGACCTCTTCAGCCAAACCGAACGAGGCCTTGTAAGACAAACTTTAAGCCTGACAATCAAAGCAATCATCAGCCAGGTCTTGCTGCCCTGTATCAAGGAAGATATTGATAGAATACCAGCAGTCGAGATTCTTCTTACAAACCCGACTGTTAGAAAACTAATTTCGGAAGGTCGGGAAGCCGATTTGCCCAGCATCATACGAAGCTCTCAACAAGAAGGCATGCAGGACCTTACAGAAAACCTCTGTGAATTGATTAAAAACGGCTCTATTGACCCCAAGGATGCATACAGATATGCACCAAATACAGAAGAACTAAAAATGGCGCTAAAGGGAATTAGAACCACT
>CAZUPG010000166.1:0-4756 GCA_964622085.1 uncultured Pirellulales bacterium
TCACCTCGCAAGACAGCAAAACCGAGCTGTCTGATGAGCAGAAAATATCCTTCCTTGAGATAGCAGAGCAAAAGGCAGTGGGGGAAAATAAATCCAAAATGCTCAAAAACATTAGAGAGAGATTGGCCAAGCTCTATGTTAAAACAGGTCAGTTCGAACGAGGAACAGATTATTTAGGAACGCTGTATGAAGCTGCCCAGACATCTGAGGAAAAAATGGCGATTTTACCGGACCTGTTGAGTGTGTATCTGAAGTGGCCAAAAGTAGGACTCGCTGCTAAATTAGTGGAAAATTGCTTGCTGGAAAAAGACCTTGAACCCAATAGCACTGTTATAGGCGCAATCGACGATTATCTAAGCAGTCCGCCTGCTGGAGCTGACCCTAACGCGGTGCTAAAAGCACTTCTTGCCGAGATAAAGCCGACCGAGGACAGGCCGAAGTGGGAGCAGCAGAAAAAGAGCTGGATTGACCGCGTCGGCAGAGCCAACGACCCAAACAAGGGCGAGAAACGTGATAATTAACTCAAACTGACCGACTTGAGTTGGGCATTAGCAATAAGTGTTTTATTGACAATAACATACAGCAATGTGTCAATTAGGTTTTTAGATTGCTTCGTCCGCCTGCGGCGGACTCGCAATGACTACGAATGCTACTTTAGGGTCATTGCGAGGCCTGCAGAGCAGGCCGTGGCAATCTCAAAACATTAACCGGTCAGTTTGAGTAATTAACCAGAATTTATCTTGTAATCCGGCTGGGTATTTGTACGATGCTATGCCGATATAAAAACGGCTTGTATAAGATTTTTTGCAGAAAAGATAAAAAAAACTAAAGATTTTAGTTTTTTAAAGTTTTTTTTATATTTTTTGGTTTTTGTATTTGCATTTTTGCTATTATCCTTGTAAACTACCGAGTTTATATTAAAAACTGATATATGTTATTAGTTCTGTACCTACTGCACGTCTTTATGAGGGGCGGGAAGTAAAGGCGTGGTATGTATTTCCAGGGCTGGTCTGGATAAAATTGATTAGTTTTTTTCCGATTTTATTACCAGAGTGCGAAATGTAAATTTTGTGTTGCTGCTGTAGCTCAGTTGGTAGAGCGCGTCCTTGGTAAGGACGAGGTCATGGGTCCGAGTCCCATCAGCAGCTAAATGAAAGCAGGCCAAGTCAAGATGGCCTATCGCGCAGCCAAAGCGTTTTATCTTGTGTCGTTTGTTGTTGCGGGGTATCGATGGTCTTGGCTTTGAGCTTATATAAGGTAGAATATCAGGAAATCAGAAATAACTTTGACGCTGATTCCGCAGATTTCGCTGAAATAGATATTAAATATCTGCGTCTAATAATCAGAAGGTTTGAAGATTGTTTTCAAGGACTCGTCTCGGCGACCTTGCTCTGCCGAAGCGCTACGCGAAGGCGAGAGTGCCGAGCCGTAGCCAGATGAGAGCAGAAATATAAATACTAACCCGGCGCATTGGAGGTTTATATTAAGATGGCTAAGGCAGTATTTGAGCGGACAAAACCACATATCAATATCGGAACCATCGGTCATATCGACCACGGCAAGACGACTCTAACAGTGGCAATTATGAAACGACTGGCTCACACAAGAGGCGGCGGTAATATCAAGGAGTTTGACGAAATTGACAATGCTCCGGAAGAAAAAGAGCGTGGTATAACAATAAATACGGCTCACGTTGAGTATGAAACAGATAAGCGCCACTATGCCCACGTTGATTGTCCAGGACATGCCGATTATATCAAGAATATGATAACCGGTGCAGCCCAGATGGACGGGACTATTTTGGTTGTGGCGGCCAATGATGGCCCTATGCCGCAGACTCGCGAGCACATTCTTCTTGCCCGCCAGGTTAACGTACCGAAAATTGTGGTCTTTTTGAACAAGGTGGATCTTGTTGATGACCCGGAGCTTCTCGAGCTGGTAGAATTAGAGATAAGAGAGCTATTGAGCAAATATGACTTTCCCGGTGATGATATTCCTATTATTAAAGGCTCGGCCTTAAAGGCAATGGAAGATGGAGGTAAAAGCGACGATATCTGCAAATGTATTGACGATCTGGTAGCGGCAGTCGACGATTACATTCCGGTTCCTGAGCGTGACGTTGACAAACCGTTCCTTATGCCGATTGAGGACGTTTTCAGTATCAAGGGCCGAGGTACGGTGGGCACAGGCCGGGTTGACCGTGGTAAAGTCCGGGTTGGTGAGGAGGTTGAAGTCGTTGGGCTTGCAAAAGAGACACGAAAGACCGTAGTTACCGGCGTAGAGATGTTTAATAAAACACTTAATGAAGGCCAAGCCGGTGATAACATCGGCGTGCTTTTACGCGGCGTGGAAAAGAAAGATTTGGAACGAGGTCAGGTTGTCTCGGCACCCGGCAGTATTACCCCCCATACCAAGTTTCATGCAGAGGTTTATGTTCTGACAAAGGAAGAAGGTGGTCGTCATACACCGTTCTTCGCGGGCTACAAGCCGCAGTTTTATTTCAGAACAACCGATGTCACCGGCTCGGTTGGTGCGTTAATGAGCAGAGAAGGCAAGAATGCAGAGATGTGTATGCCGGGTGATAATATAACAATGGAGGTGGAGATTATTTCGCCAATTGCTATGGAAGAGGGTCTCCGCTTCGCCATTCGCGAAGGCGGTCGGACAGTCGGAGCCGGCGTGGTAACAAAGGTCCTTGCCTAAGCATCTCTGAAAAACTGTCGAACAGAAAGCATAGGTGCTCAAACCGGTGAGATGTATCCGTATGAGCATCAGCAGGTTAAGGAGATGCTGCGGGTTTGCCAAATGCATTTTGCTGCTCACAAATTTTATGGCTAAAAAGAAAAGCAAAAGAGAGTATGTCTGGCTCGAGTGTAGCCAGTGCAGTCATAGGAACTATCGCACAAGTGTTAGTGTCGCAGAGGGTACACCGAAATTAAAGCTGAAGAAATTTTGTAAAACTGAACGTAAGCACACAGTTCACAAGATACGCCGTAAATAGTATCTGTTGCGGAAACCGTAATTGGGTCAAAAGCCCGGGTAAAATCCACCAAAAGGACCCGCCATACAGATGGCGGGCAAGTGGCGGACAATCGCGGGGCTAAATAGTTCGTATTACATGTTTTTTGTTTGCTCAAGATGATAACCGTGGTATCCGCAACAGGAATTAAGGAGGATTGTCTCTATCTTGCGTTGACATATAGTAGAAAAAGATAGGCCAGTAGCTCAATTGGCAGAGCGTCGGTCTCCAAAACCGAAGGTTGGGGGTTCAATTCCCTTCTGGCCTGCTAATATCGTATCTCGTGGTTTTAGTAAGAAGAGAATGGCTGTGTTAAGCGGTTGCGGTTGCGCAGCTCGTTTCGTCAAACGTTCCTTCGACTTTGCTCAGGACAGGCTTACGTTAAACGTAATCGAAACGAGCTGCGCAACCCTTAGACGAAACACGCAACCACTATATTGGCAGAGCAACCGACAGAAGAAGAACCGTGGGAGACAAGATAAATGATTTTTGATATTTATAAACGCGGTCAGGGCAAATACACGAGACTCTGCAGCGCCTTTGGGACAGCAATAGTTGTGGTACTGGGCTGTTTGCAGCTTTACAAGAAATTAGAGGCCACCGACCTTGGATTGTGGATTGAAACTATGGTGCCTGTCGGCTTGTTTGTTGCCATAGCAGTTTTGATTTTCTGGTTGATAAATAAACCTACAGCAGCCGATTTTATGATTGCTGCTGAGGGCGAGATGAAGAAAGTTAGCTGGTCAAGCAAAAAGGAAATAATGGTTTCGACAATTGTTGTTATCGTGGTTGTGATAACTATGGCGAGTCTGCTTGGGTTCACAGATTTGGTTTTCGCACGGTTGTTTATGTGGCTTTTATCGTAGCACCGGCTTGAAGCCCGTGATTTGAAAAACACGGCCAAGATGGCCGTGCTACGTCAGCGCAGTCGAAAGATATTAATATGCAGTGGTACGTTTTACGAGTAGCGGCAAATAAAGAATTGCAGGTCAAAGAAGTCCTTATGCAAAAAGTGCAGCAGGATAATTTAACTGATATTATTGGCAGAGTAGAGGTTCCTGTAGAGCGAATCAAGCGTATCCGTGGCAGGAAGCAAACTGTCCACAAGCGTAAACTGTATCCCGGCTATGTTTTTATGGAGATGGAGCCGACCACAGACGGTCGAGTCCCCGAAAAGGCCTGGTTTATAATTAAAGGGACGTCCGGCGTCGGGGATTTTATCGGTACAGAAGGAATTCCTACTCCGATGCGTGACACGGATGTGGCAAAGATGCTATTAGAGGCGGAAAAGCCAGAGGAGGCACCGAGTATCAAAGTCGAGTTTAACAAAGGCGATATGATTAAAATACGAGAAGGTGCTTTTGAAAACTTTGAAGGCGTGGTCGATGAGATTGACTCTGAGCGTGGGATTGTGAAGGTGATTGTTGCGATATTCGGTAGAAGCACGCCGCTGGATATAGAGTATTGGCAGATTGAAAAATTGTAACTCTGCGTTAAGCGGTTGCGGTTGCGCGGCTCGTATCGGTTGCGTTGAACGTAAAGCGTTATAAATCCAGAACGTAACCGAAAGTCGCCGACGCGCCAAAGCCGCTATGGCGACGGCGCGACGATAGACGAAACGAACAGCGTCCTTCAATTTCACTCAGGACGCCCTGAGCGAAGTCGAATGGGCGCAACCCTTAGACGAAACACGATGGCTAAAGAAATATTGGTAAAGATTAAATTGCAGGCACCTGG
>CAZUPG010000167.1:0-4750 GCA_964622085.1 uncultured Pirellulales bacterium
TGTTTCTTATCGGCCTGGTAGTCTATTGGGTTGTGGACTTCCTCGAAGGTACTCGCGGCGAAAGGTTATTCCGGGGCGTTATATTCATTCTTGTTGCTGGCGTTCTTATCTTAAATTTGGTTGTCGAGCGCCTGGAATTTCTTCGCCTTCAATATCTCTATAAAGGGTTTTTGATTGCGGTTTTGATTATTGCCGTTGCAGCTTTTCAGCCGGAGATTCGAAGAGTGCTTATGCGGATAGGTCAGCCCCGTTTCTGGGTCGGCTCATCTTATCAGCTCTCAAGAACCATAGAAGAGATAATTACCGCTGTGACCGGACTTTCAGCCGCCCGTATCGGAGCTATTATTGTTATTGAAAAGCGAGTAGCATTAGGTGAATTTATAGAGACAGGTGTTCGGATTGATGCCAAGGTTACTGCCGAGCTGCTTAAGACCATTTTCCACCCCGGCACCGCCCTTCATGATTTGGCCGTTATAGTGCGAGGTAATAGAGTAGTTGCTGCCAGAGTGCAGCTGCCTTTGGCTGAGGCAGCTGGTTCCGGCGTTGAGCTTGGGTCTCGTCACCGTGCTGCCATAGGCATAACATCAGGTTCAGACGCTACTTGTTTGGTAGTCAGTGAGCAGACCGGCACCATTTCTGTGGCTAAAGACGGCAGACTTTTCAGAGATATAGACGAATCTAAATTGAGAAAGTACCTTACATCGGCACTTTCGTAAATTGGTCGAGTTACAAGCTGGATGATAGATGATGCCCCGAAAGAAATTTAAAAATATCAAATACGGCAAAATAGCAATTGTGATTTTCATTACGGTCTTGATATGGGTCTGGGCAGACTTGGCGCTGGACGAGGAGCACTCTGTTTCCAATGTTAATATAAGTGTTGCTAAATCTGCAGACCGTGGTCTCTTAGTGAGTTTTACCGACGAGCGCCAATCATCCTTTTCTATCGACAATGTTGTACTAAAAGGCCCGGTGTCAAAAATAGCCGATGTCAGGCGAAAGTTAAACGTTGGTTTGTTAGAGTACGAATTCTTTTTAGACCCTGAGTCAGAGGGAATGGCCAAACCCGGCGCCCACCTTCTAAACATACCTAATTTCCTTAGAAAAAGCGAACAGATAAAAAAACACGACCTTACGGTCGAAACCTGTGAGCCAGAAAACGTCACCGTTAACGTTGTTAAACTTGTTAAAAAGTCTTTAACCGTTCAATGTTTTGATGACAGCAGAATCCCTTTAAAAGCTGAAAGTATCAAGTCGTCAAAAGTTGATATGTTTGTGCCCGAAGATTGGCAGGGCGAAAAACTTGTCGCAAAAGTTCTGTTGACACCGAGAGAAATTAACCAGGCGAGATTATCAGCCATTGAAAAAACACCTTACATCGAATTACCTGGTGGACAGATTCGCGAGGCTGCCGTAGCCGTGGAAATCAAAATGCCACCGGCTGAAGAGCGACTGAAGGACTGCACGATAACAACCGCAACGTTGGGATTGTCCTTAAGCGAAAATCTCCAGGGTAAATATAAAGTGCAGGTAACTAATTTGAATGAAGTGATAAGCCCTGTTGCCGTCAGAGCGACTCCTGAGGCCAAGCAGGCTTACGAGAGTATGCGATATCAGGTCATATTGGAAATCGACGACAAGGATATCAAGACCGAAGAGTGTCGGAGAGAGGTCGTATACAATTTCCCTGAAGAGTTCGTCAGCAAGGAGGAAATAGTGCTGAACCAGGCCCCTGTGCAGGCCCGTTTCAAGCTGGTATCTCTTTCTTCTGAGAGCCCGTAGAGCGTGGGGTGCTTTGTTTCTTCAATTTAATCCTGTTGCGCTATATCGGGGACGGTCTTTCTTGCCTTTACGACGGTGACCAAGGCCGTATAGGCAAGGAATATCGCAAGAATTATGAGTATCACGTTTATTGTGGCGAGCATAATATTGGGCTTCTCTGCAGAAACAAACCCATACGTGTTGTAGGTCAAGGCGCCGATAGTAGTCACGAGCATTATACAAGCTGGAACGGCTGTGAAGAGAAACCTGCGCTTACGGAGCAAAAGATACACACTTGCAACAATAAGAACAACACTGGCAATTAGCTGGTTCGCAGCGCCGAATACCGGCCAGATGGCCTCCCAGTTGCCCAGCGCCAAGGCGCCTGACAGAACGCCGACAAGTATCACGGCGACATATTTATTTTTCATAAGCGGTATGCCGAATGTCTCACCAAAAAGTTCATTGCATATGTAGCGGGTAATCCTGGTCGCTGTATCAAGGGTTGTCATTATAAACGTCTTGAGCATAGTTATGCCTATAAGTGCTCCGAAACCAGCGAAAAAGACCTTTGTAAGCTGCCCGTATCCAGCCCCGAAGGCTTTTATCCAGCCTCCCTCTTTGAAAAGTGTTTGGTATACGAGGCCTTCCATTCCGTCAGGAGCACTTTTCCAGTACAGGCCGGCTGAGACTGCTATGACAGCCATAACTGCCAAGGCGCTTTCCATAATCATAGCTCCGTAGCCAATAACCCTGGCGTCGCGCGTGCGCGGGAGTTGCTTTGATGTAGTGCCACTTGCGACCAAACTGTGGAAGCCGGAAATGGCACCACATGCGATGGTGACAAACAGCATTGGCCACATCCATCCTCTGCCGGTGGAAAAAGAAATAACGCTGGGGGCTTTCATATCCGGCCTGGTAAAAATGATTCCCAAAAGCCCAAAGAACATCCCCAAATACAGTACTGCGCCGGCAAGGTGGTCTCTTGGCTGAAGAAGCATTGTTACTGGTGTTACGGATGCAATCATACCGTAGATAAGCAGTATTACGGTCCACCATTTTTCTGCGTTTTTCACAGGCAGCTCAATTGGAATATAGTATCCGGCAACAATCAACCCAAGCAACAGTATTACTCCGATTACCGAGCATGCCAATACGTTCACCTGCATGCGATACATCAGAATCCCAATGAACAGAGCGACGATTATAAGCCCAAAGGTGGGAATCACAACCTGCGGGGTAGTTGTCAGAGTTTTGCCTGCCACTGCCGCAAAGACAGCAACTATGAGAATAAGAGATAAAAAGGCGAATATGCTGAAGAGGATTTTACTTGTTTTTCCCATTACGGATTCTGTAACAGTGGTGATTGACTTGCCCTTGTGTCGCAGTGACAGGACAAGTGCCGTGAAATCGTGTACTGCTCCGAAGAGAACTCCGCCGACTACAATCCAAATGATGGCGGGCAGCCATCCCCAGTAAAGACACGCTATTACCGGTCCTAATACTGGTGCAGCGCCTGCGATAGAGGCAAAATGATGCCCAAACAGGATGGTCCAGTGCTTGGCCGGAACATAATCAACCCCATCATTCATTGTAACAGAAGGCGGAATTTCGCTATCATCAAGTTCTATCCACTGTTTAACCTTTCGGCTGTAGAAAATGTACCCAAAAAGTAGCAAAAAACCCGAAACTCCCGCAACAAATAGAGAACTCATTTGACGAACTCCTTTATAACATCCACCCTAATCACTGTCTTCTGTGCGACCGGGCCAGAAGCCGAATTGGCACTTCTTCTATCGGCAACAGCTCCCGCAGTCTGTTTATAATAAATTTACGATAATTTTCCTCGAATAGTTCCGGCTTGTTTACGAACATAAGTATCGTAATCGGTCTTGTCGCAATCTGCGTGGCATAGTAAATTTTAGGTAAGCCCGCTTTGTGTTTAGCTGCACCGATTTTCTCTTGTTTTATGATTTCAAAGGCCTCGTTTAATTTTGCAGTCGGTATCCGGGTTGTTGTTTGTTTGAAAATCTCTGCCGACAAATCCAAAACGCTTTGAACATTTTTTGACTCGGTTGCAGTTGTAAAAGCTATCGGCGCATATTTTAAGCCGGGTAATAGCTTTGTCAAATAATCCTCATACGCACCGCTAACCGCCGTATCCTTCGCAAGGTCCCATTTGTTTACAACTATGATACAGCTCTTGTATTCTTCGGTGATAAACCAAGCTATTTTTTTATCAACCTGTGAAATCGGCGCCGTAGCATCAATCAAGAGCAGCACAACGTCAGCCCGCCGTATAGACTGCGTCGCACGTACATAGCTGTAAAACTCAATGCTGTCGGCTATTTTGCTCCTTTTTCTTATTCCCGCTGTGTCAATAGCAATAATGGTCTTACCGTCTTTCTCAAACCGCACGTCCACCGCGTCTCTGGTAGTACCCGGCGTCTCGCTGACAATGACCCTATCAGAGCCGACCATGGCGTTTACAAGTGTACTTTTGCCGGCGTTGCGCTTGCCTACTATTGCGAGCTTCATTGCCGGCTCTGCCGGCTTGGCCGATTTTATATCAGCCAGTTTGTCAAAGATTTTGTCCAGCAAAACAGCTTTGTTGAGATTATTTTTTGCCGAGAGGCACAAGAATTCCCCGAAACCGAGTTTTGTAAATTCTCCCGCTGCCGGAAACATCCTGGCCGTATCCGCTTTGTTGGCAACACCTATTACATCCAGCTCCTCTTTGCGCAGAAGCCGTGCTATCTCTTTATCTAACGGCATAAGCCCATCGCGTATATCCACCATAAATACAGCGAGATTTGCCGACTCAATCGCATGGCGGATTTGCTGCTCGATATGCTCTTTTAGTTGCTCGTTGTCGAGCAGACCGTATCCGCCGGTATCGATAAGCTCAAAGTACTTATCGTTTCGTCCGATGATGGTGCTCACCCGGTCTCTTGTAACGCCCGCTGTCGGCTCGACGATACTTATCCTC
>CAZUPG010000168.1:0-4749 GCA_964622085.1 uncultured Pirellulales bacterium
TTTCCATCTCCAGGCCTCTATTAATCGGTCCGGGGTGCATAACGAGAATATCAGGCTTTGTCCTTTTCATACGCTCCACAGTTAGTCCAAAGTAGTGAGAATATTCCCGTATGGAAGGAAAAGGATTGCCGCCCAGCCGTTCAAACTGAATCCGGAGCATGTTTATCACGTCAACCTTTTCGATAACCTCATCGAGCGAATAGCTTACGCTTACCGGCAGCTTGTTTACCTGTGCCGGTATAAGTGTAGGCGGACCGACAAATATGACCTCTGCGCCGAGCTTTGTCATCGCCCACATATCGCTGCTGGCAACACGAGAATGTGCTATATCGCCGACAATTGCTATCTTCAAACCCTCAAGAGTCCCTTTAATTTTGCGAATCGTATAAACATCCAAAAGGCCTTGTGTGGGGTGCTCACAGAACCCGTCACCGGCATTGACTACGCAGGCGTTGATATTTCTGCTCAAAAGTTTCGCTGCACCGCCGGCACTGTGGCGAATCACAACAATATCAATCCCCATTGCTTCCAGATTCCTTGCTGTATCAAGAAGTGTCTCACCTTTGCTGACAGAGCTGGCTTTTTGGGTAAATTCTATGACATCTGCGCTTAATCGGTTTGCCGCAAGAGTAAAGCTGTTGCGTGTACGAGTGCTGTCCTCGAAGAATAAATTAACAACAACCTTGCCGCGTAGAGGTGGTGCTTTTTTTACCGACCGGGTGCTTATCTGCTCGAAACCCTTAGCTGTGTCAAGAATATATGTAATCTCCTCGGCGCTTAATTCTCGCAGCCCGAGTAAATGCTTGTGATGCCATTTGAACTGTCTGTTTTTTCTTATTAACGCCATAGTTTTGTATATCGTATTTCGATATTATTCTATGACAACTTCTTCTTTACCGTCAGACTCGGTAAGAAAGACCTGCACTAAATCGCTGGGTGCAACATCAGATTTGTAGCCGGCGTAATCGGCCTGTATTGGAAATTCTCTGCCGGCCCTATCAACAAGGACTGCAAGTCGTATCGCCCGAGGTCTTCCTAAATCTATAAGGGCATCCATTGCCGCACGCGCTGAACGGCCGGTGTACAAAACATCATCAACCAAAATTATGATTTTGTCGTCTATATCAAAGCCGATTTCGGTAGTCCGAACCTGTGGCTGAGCAGCTCCTTGCGGCGAATTCAAGTCATCACGATAAAGCGTAATATCCAGAGTCCCGCACGGGACATCTTTGTTCAGTTTCTTCGATAACCGGCTTGATAACCTTTGGGCGAGTACCTCTCCTCTGCTACGGATGCCAATCGCAGCAATATCTACTCCGGGCGGGATTTCAGATACAATACGACCTGTCAGACCGTTGAGAATCTCCTCTATCTGTCTGGAATTTAGAATTACTTTCATAATTGTGGCAAACCTCAGGTCAAATAGAACCGAAATATTTGCTCAGAGTATAGCAGCTGCGCCTGATAAAGGCAAGATTTCTAAATTAGTTTTTCAGTGGTGCACTTTTAGTGCTAAAAACGCTATTCTTATGAGAGGCAGCCGGATAATTTGCTTGAAAAAAAGGTGTCTTTTTGCTATCATAGATAGGTAAGAATTCGGGGCAACCTTGCTTTTTTAGCTTCTGCTTCAGCTTCTGGAGTTATGAGATGGTGCAATCTAATGAAAAGATAACCGGTTTGTTAATAGTGGCTTCGGTAGCTCTGTTGGCACTTACCAGCACTGCTTTTGCCGATGAACCGCTGCAACCGCAGGGCCTAAGCCACACCGGAATCTACGCCTTAAGACAGATAGACCCAACTTTGACCGGCTCAGGCGTCAAATTCGCCGTTATTTGCCGAAGCATTACTTATATTGATGGTGAGCCACAAAACGATTACCGACCGAATATACGGCATAAGTGCTTCGGAGCTGCGAAATTTGGCTTTCATGACTGCGCTGAGCTGCCGGCAGGGGTTTCACCCCATTCGACTGCTATTTGCTCTATATTGTTCGGTGAAGACCCCGACGCATTTAACCCTCTTCTGGGACAGTTCTATTATCAAGGTGCAGCACCGCAGGCTCAGGCCAATATTTATGAATTTTGGCATTTCCTGACCAATAGCATATTATCCTGCTCGCCACCAAATGCTGATATTGTAGTCGCCGGCATTGGCAGCCAGTCTGAAGATTGGTGGACAAGGGGCATTGAATCTTTGGCAGAACACCACGGCCTTATTATCGTGGCCGGAATAGGTAACGGCTTGAATGCTAATGACCCTGTCCTTTATCCCGGTGCGGCAGCAAATGTCATTGGCGTTGGTGTGCTTGCTTCGGTAGATACCGAAAATCTTGCGACTAATCTGGCAAATTTTGCCCTGGCCTATCCGGAGCATTCCAGTTTTGGCCCGACCGACGATGGACGATGTAAGCCCGACATCGTCACACCCGGCAACTACTTAGTGGCCGATGCAAATCAGCTCAATCGCTATGAACCGACCGGTGACTGGTCGAGCTTCTCGACTCCGACGGTGGCAGGAGCAATCGGCCTACTCGTTCAAAAAGCCAAAAATGACCCGAACCTCGGCTCCGCTGTTTCACCAGAGAGTGGAAACTGCGTAATGAAAGCTATTTTGCTCAATTCCGCAACGAAATTACCCTTCTGGCATAAAGGCAAACTAACGTTAGAAGACGACCATCTTGTCCCATTAGATTATGTTCAAGGTGCAGGTATGTTAAATGCCGTTGGTGCCTTTGAGCATCTGAGCGCCGGTCAAAGCAAACCCGGCGATTGCCCGACAACCGGCTGGGATTTAAACCAGTTGGATACAAACGATACACCGCAAAACATCTACAAAATCACGCTCACAGAACCGAAAGATAAATTCATTACTGTAACCGCTACCTGGAACAAACACTACAGCAGCTCTTACCCTTTTGAGTCGTTACTGAATAAGGACGCTGACCTTCGGCTCGAGCTTTGGGCCGTTAGCCTCGATGACCCCAACAACGATTATCTACTCGATTACAGTGACAGCAACGTTGACAACATTGAGCATATTTACATATCCGCAGATGCTAACTATATCAATTACGAAATTGTCCTTTCTATCAATGATATTGAAAATCAACAGGGTGGTGAGCTTGTCGAACCAGAAGAAATAGCCGAGCTCCAACAATACGGCCTGGCCTGGAATCTTGACTCCGCCACACGGACGGCGGATAAATGTCGTCAGACAAGTGTCGGCGATAAACAGGACAACGACTCTATCTTCTGGTATGACTTAAACGCTGATGGAATTGTTAACGAATCGGATATTGCCATTCTGCTCAACAACTTGCTGACTCATAATAAATCGCCCCTCCAAACATCGGGCGGGCAAGCGGAAGCTTATTTGCTCGGAGACATTAATACGGATGGCACGATTGATGTAAACGACCTGCAAATCCTTATGGACCACAACAACCTCAAAGCCGACTGGTACACAGAATAGTTCGTGGCTCGTCCCACCCCACGTGGGGGGCGGGGCTCATGCCTCATGGTTTACGATTCGAAATTTTTCCTCTATAGTGCCGTGTCTCTTAAGTTAAGCATTTCAAGTGTTCCTTGTTCGATACCTGTACTCGTGAAAGTGGGGATTCCATATACTGGCTCAAGCAATCAGCAAGCAATTAGTTAAATAATATCGAGAGGGATAAATTTTATATTGCTTAGTTCAGCAAAAAACAGTATAAAGTGTATTTTGCGATGTAGGGAGTCCACCTGAGGCGGACGTTAAGCCCACCGATGGAACTACGTTATTCAAGGTCGGTAAAAAATTTGATTTTACCTAATTAAATGGAAGGTTGTTAAGTTATGAAACGCAGAATGGTTACAATTGATGGTAATACTGCAGCGGCGTATGTGGCCCACGCCACGAACGAAGTTATTGCAATATATCCGATTACTCCAAGCTCATCTATGGGTGAGATTGCTGACGAAAGGACAGCAAAGGGTGAGCCAAATATCTGGGGCACACTTCCTTCAGTAACGGAGATGCAGTCAGAAGCCGGAGCAGCAGCGGCAGTGCACGGGGCATTGGCTACCGGTGCTCTAACGACGACTTTTACAGCTTCGCAGGGACTTCTGCTGATGATACCTAATATGTATAAAATCGCAGGGGAGCTGCTGCCTACCGTTTTTCATATCTCTGCACGCTCGCTGGCGTGTCAGGCATTATCGATATTCGGTGACCACTCCGATGTGATGACCTGTCGCGAGACCGGCTTTGGTATGATTAGCTCCTGTAATGTTCAGGAGGTTATGGATTTTGCGCTTATCGCACAGCAGGTAACTCTTGCTTCGCAAGTGCCATTTTTACATTTCTTTGACGGTTTCAGGACCAGTCACGAGGTTCAAAAGGTCGAGGAGCTGACCTTAGATGATATGCGGGCCATAATCGATGAGAAAAAAGTGGCACAGCATAAGGGGCGAGCGCTAACACCGGATAGACCTATGATTTCCGGCACGGCGCAGAATCCCGACGTTTACTTTCAGGGCAGAGAAACAGTAAATAAATACTATTTAGCTACGCCGGAGATTGTTCAGCAGACGATGGACAAATTCGCAAGCCAAGTTGGGCGCAGTTATCATTTGTTCGATTACCTTGGTGCCGACGATGCCGAAAAGGTCATCATTATTATGGGTTCAGGCGCTGATACTACCCATGAGACGGTAGAATATCTGGCGTCTAAAGGCGAAAAGGTCGGCGTAGTAAAAGTGCGGCTCTACA
>CAZUPG010000169.1:0-4705 GCA_964622085.1 uncultured Pirellulales bacterium
TTCAACAGGATTATCCACGATTTGCTTCGCACATTCGATGTACAATGTGCCATCTTTTGCAATAAGAACATTTGTGGCGATTAGGTATATACCTATCCCAAGCGCAATTGCTAATAAAATTATAATATGGATAATATCCTGCTTTTTGAATAATCGTTTTTTCTCGCCGACAGCCCATTCAAACTGTTTAATTTTTTTAGAGGTTTTATTCGCCATTTCATTCTTATTTTATTGACCTTTGAATATTAAATGGAACGTTGCTGTGACAAGCAAAGCAAAGATGTCATTCCCGCAAAAGCGGGAATCCAGCCGTTTTATCAACATTTTCTGGACTCCTGCGCAAGCAGGAGTGACAGTTTGTTTGTTCCATTACTTATTCAAACATCAATAGAATATGTGATCTAAGAGCTAAAAACAGCAGTGAGAGCATGTTGATTACTTTTCACCAAGGCCGAGTTCTTTTAGCATTTCTTTTTTGGGAATCTTGATCTCTTTGCTGCTTATTGGAGGGGGGATAGTTTCTATGAGTATCTTAATTTTTTGTGCGCCTTCTTTATTCTTAACAGTTTGTCTCGGCGTTTTATTGCCAAGAGCAGGATTAGGTTTTTCAAGCCAGTCCATATAATATTTATTCATCCGGCTCTGAACCGAGGCCAGAACTTCTTCCGGCAAAGCCTCTTCGACAATATCTTTATTATTTTCAGGAACTTTTTTAAGCATATCTTCCACGTCTCGGCTATTATGATTGATATAGTGAACTCCTTCAATGGACTCAAGCATATTGGTCAGACAACCCAGACGATCCTTAGAATTGACCTCGGCTTTAATTTTATTGTCCTCGAAAAATATCCGTGCAAGGAGGGTTGTTTCCATAATCGGATTATCAGGATTAACTCTGAACCATATATACTCATCTCCGACATTGTAGTGGTCAATGTCGTCTCGTTGCAGAAGTGCATCACGAACCTTTTTTAGATTATCATATTTAAAGTAGGCTGTAATAAACTTCAATGATTCGCCGTCGGTATTAGCCAGTTTAGGCGGTATTGAGGTCATCTCAGATATTTCATCATATAAGGACCAAAGCCTTCCAAATATGTACGCATTTTCCTGAAGCCATTGAGGTGTTGGTTCTGCCGGCAATTTGAGTTTCTGCAACTCATCTATTACTTCTGTCGAGTCGAACGGGCTAAATATTGGTCCAGCAATATCAACAAGATAAAAATTTCCTGCCGAATAGACCCAAAGCGGGGCAATCCAGTCTGGCTTTGCTGTTTCAGACAGACCTTGATCGTGAACAGTTACAGTTGTGGACAGGAGCAAATCTTTGAGAATAATGTATCCGGTTTTTTTGTCTGTTTTCTTGATTTGGTACAGACTCGGGTATGTCTTATTCAGTGCTTCGAGTGAAATCCGCAGCGATTGAGGCAAGTCGCCGGCAAGCAATTGTTCTGCGAATGTGGGTTTGTTTTTTTCGGCTCTGTATGTAAGCGCTGCCCACGTAACATAGGTAGGCAATGCCATCATATTCTTATACACATCAATATAGTACTCCCAGTCCGCGTCTCCGAAGAATTGTTTGCTTGGGCGATTTTTACGAAGGTAGTCTGAGTCGTGCCAGAAATTGATGAACTGATTTGTCAAGATTCCCTGAACAATTTTCCAGCTCTGCAAGTCATCATCGTCTGGAACAACAGAAAGGTCGATGTCGGGCATTTCAAGATGTTTCACGACGTGCTTTTTGGCAAAAGCAGGTAAGTCCTGCTGCAAGCTCTCTCGAATATCTTTTGCCACAGGGTGTTCCTTCTCATAGCAAACATCGATACCCCATTTCTGTATGTGACCGCTTATCGCCTTAAAGAATTCTTTTTCTGCAACGATGATTTTCTGTGGAATGCCCACACTTTCTGCGGCATTGTCACCGGTAAAAACACCGTACAAAGTTTTAATCGCCTCGGCAACATCCATCGCAATAACGTCGGCGTGTAAGATGTAATGGCTTTCTTCTTCCGCAATAGCAAGGATACAGTCATCCTTTGCACTATCACCCCTTGGGACATATACAGGTACAATAACCCAGGTCTCGTTAAGTTTCGGCAGGCTGGACACATCTGGCGGTGACTGCAAATCTTCAAACAGAATATCCTGATTGCACAGCTCCAGTAATTCTCTTGAGCCGGGGAACGATTTATATGTCACATGAACATCCGGTTCTAAAACATCGCCGGACACCTCTATTGTTAACATCTTTGGGCCAACCAATCCTGCTGTTTGAGGGCGGAAATTGCCCTCTTCCTGCGCTTTTATTATACCTTTGAGTATATAGAGCATCAATTTGATGTCATGAGCTTTCTCAACCATTTCCATCATCTGTCCTGGTTTTTTGGAAATTATAGATGGCAGCCAGTCGGACTTGTGGGCATTGTAATTATAGGATTTGAGCCACTTTTTTTCAAGGTGATCCATATCTCTGTAATAAACCATGCTGAATCCAATAGTGTTTATTTTCTTGGCGGCGGATTTTCCCTCGCTGGTTATCAGGTGTGGCTGTTGAAAAGCATCGGGTCCTCTAAAGGCACTGATACCATATTCTTCACCACCCGAACCCATAATTGATACAACAACAGGTTCTTCGAGAGGAGTCTGGACTACAAATAGATCCATGTTGTCGTAATGCTCCCACAATCGCATATCTGCAAAATCTATACAGGTTCTGACCATTTGAAATTTTTGCCATGGAAATTTAAGCTTCATATTTTAAACTCATAACCTGCTGTCGTAATAGCCACAACAAGTGCCATATTACCTGTAATATTGGCCATGTAAAGTCTTTTTGAGGGCTTGTTGTAGAAAATCAAGCCCGTAGGGATTCAAAAGTCGGCCGAAGTGAGCATTTATGACAATAAAACAGATAGCAGTCGGCGACGGCAAAGCTTTATGCAGAATTACTCACATCGATAAAGAAGCTGTCTCTTTTGGCTTCGGCAAGAACTATAGCTTGATTTCCTTCCTCATCCGTCATTCAGGTATGAAAAGCGTCAGATTTTGGGTTTGACAGCCAAAATATCAGAAAAACCTCAGATTATCCGCAGAGATTTCTGTCAATCAGGAATAATAAGAAAAATCTGAAAAAAGTATAGCTTCTACGATTAACCTGGCCAAAACTTGTGCCGATATAATATCCAGAATGTGCGAAAGCTATTTTGAGTTAAAAAAGGAGAATTTTAAATGGGAATTCAAAATTGGTCTGAAGATGTCATTCTTGTAGACTTGCCGCAGGAACCGGATATAGGCGACGAACTCAAAACTGTTACCGAAATCGTGCGTGACAGAGGCGACTGCGATGTGGTAATCGATTTTTCCCGGGTCGATATTATAACTTCTTCGAGTCTTTCAAAGCTGCTGAAGTTGCGCAAGCTATTGGCTGATTGTAGCCATCGGCTTATTTTCTGCAGCGTTGCACCTGCAACAAGGGGTATCTTCACAGTAACCGGTCTCGATGGAATTTTTGAAATTGCTGACGACAAATTTGTCGCTTTAGCAAGCCTGCAAATGGTTAGTTAGCCAGTAAGTCGGGTTCTCACTTTGCGACTTGTCCGCCAGACATACGGCGGACTTGTTGCCTACCCCCGCGTTTTCCGACGCGAGTCTGGGCGTCGGGCAAAAAGTGGCCATCTGACTAAAGGGCTTGGCCCCGTTATGGACTTGGCCATCCCTGACAGGAGAAAATTCGCTTTAATGGCGTTATAAAGAGAATAGAGATGGTTATTTCTAACGTGGTTGACAGCGGGCTTTTTTTGTGTAATACTATTCTATTCTTGCTGAGCCGGCTACGAGGATCGCTCTAAAACAGCGGTATTCGTAATCTGCTCACAGGGTACTTGTGAAATCGGGACAAAATCAAATGAAGGAAGAAGCTCTACAAAAAATCGAGCAGATAATAGGTTATAAATTTTCAAACAGCACTTTTTTAGCCCAAGCATTCACGCACTCATCCGCGGTTGATAGTCGCCTGTTAAGCAATGAACGGCTGGAGTTTTTCGGCGACGCCATTTTAGGTATGGTGATTTGCCAAATCCTCTTCGAACGGTTCCCTGACTATCTTGAAGGAGACTTGACGAAAATAAAGAGTATGCTTGTTTCTCGGGGGACATGCGCTCAGGTCGCCAATGGTCTTGGGTTGCAACAATTTCTAAAAGTTGGCAAAGGTATGGCTTCCAGCCAAGCTTTGTCAGGTTCTCTTGCTGCCGGTTTATTAGAAGCTGTTATAGCTGCGATTTATATTGACGGCGGTCTTGTTGCTGCGCAAAATTTCATCAAAAGAACATTCTGCCCATTTATTGAGCAAGCCAGCGCAGAACAAGCTCATGGTAATTTCAAATCCTTATTGCAGCAATATACCCAGGAGCGGTTTAACGCTGTACCTGTCTATGCGCTGCTTGATGAAAAAGGGCCCGACCATAATAAATGTTTTGAGCTGGAAGTGATTATCGCAGAGCGCCATTTTCCAAGTGCCTGGGGGACAAATAAAAAAGAGGCGGAGCAAAAAGCCGCCTTCAATGCCCTCGTTGAATTGGGCGTGCTTGAAGGCAGCTTACCTGAGAGCAATGAGTAAACCCCCGATTGACCTGTCAATTATGATTTAAAGACTTTGAGCAGAAATATCCTGCTCCATCAGAGTTTTTATTATGTCAATAATCTCAAC
>CAZUPG010000170.1:0-4702 GCA_964622085.1 uncultured Pirellulales bacterium
GAAAGGTAGCAGTACAAGGTTAAGCTAACATGGCCGATTTGGTCATTTTTCAGAGCCACCCTTTCTTTCAAATCTCATAACGTACATCGGTAGATGTTGTTTCTAATCTTAAATTTTTATAGCTGTTCTTAAACGCTGTATTAAATCGCTGTTCAAATCAGGGTAAGATGCTAATGATTTCAAAACTTCCCACTCTTTCTGTACTTCTCCCAAACTCCAGCTTAACTAATTCAAGCTTCTCCCCTATACCCAGCAGCTTCCCTTATTTAACCCCGATAATGGAAAATTATTCCAACAAACATTTCTTATAAATTGATTGAAAAATATGAAAAAATTCTAAATTCTCGATTCTAAATTCACAGGGGTTCCACTTACTCTGTGAATTTGAGAAATTCCTGCATAAGCAGTTTTGTGTACCTGCCCGGCTTACCATCGCGGATAATCCGGTCGTCAAATTTCACCACAGGTACGACGTCTTTTGTGGTCACCGCGATAAAAAGTTCATCTGCATCGCTTGCCTGTTGCGGTGTCAATGATTTTTCGATTATTTCCAATCCGATATTTTTAGCTGCTTTGATTGTAAACTTGCGTGTAATGGATGGCAGGATATTAACTTTCAAGGGAGACGTTTGAAGCGTTTGTCCCAGTATTGCCAGAAATGCTGAGCCGGCTCCTTCGGTTATAAGCCCGCTTTCATCAACGAGTATCGCTTCGCCACAACCTTTTTGTGCTGCATCCTGACGAGCAAGAACATTTGCTAATAGATTTAGCGATTTTATGTCGCATCTTTTCCATCGCCAATCGGGATGTGTTGATACTGCAATACCTTTTGTCTTTTCTTCCGTATCGTCAGATAGTTGCGTAACTGTCAGAAAGAAATTTGGCTTTAAGCCGGCATCGAAAGTGTGGTTTCGCGGCTGCGAACCTCGGGTAATGTGGAAATATATCTTGGCGTTGGAAATATCTGCTGCCTCAAAGGCCATCTGCACTCGTTCGCGTATCTCGTCGATGTTTACCCCTGCTATCGCAATTGCAGATAGACTGCCGGCGAATCTTTGCAGGTGCTCTTCGAGCGCGAAGATTTTGCCGTTGTAGCTTCGCACTACCTCGTATACACCGTCGCCGAAAAAAGTTCCCCTGTCCAGATATGCCGGTTCGAGCTTGTCAGCCGACACGATTTTATCGTCTATTATAGCTACATTCACGAAACTGCTCCCAAAGCGATATCAGCCGAAATTTTAACTTCGTTATTGAGAAAATGACACAAAAATATCTGAAAATAAGGATAACAGGGTACATCTGCCCACTTAATGTCGAGTTTGCCACAGATCATATAAGCCGGGCCGGATAAATCATTTTTTTCATTTTTTCCTTGACTTTTAGATAAAGGGGGGGATAAAATATGGTATAATAAAATAGATATTATCCGTTTACGATACAATAAGGGCTGTGGGGGCAATATCGACTGCGGGTAATGGTAGGAGCGGTTCAAAAAAACAAGTTTAATTTGAGGAGGTAAAGTCATGTTTAGAAAAGGGTTAATAACAATTCTGGCAGTAGTAATGTTGTTTGTGGTTTGCCCGGCGAGCAGGGCGGATATCATTACTATCGGCATCGAGGGGGTCGTGGATAGTATTGGCGATCCATATAACCTTCTGGAGAACAAAATACATCAGGGGGATTCCACAACCGGTTTTTATATCTATGATTCTGAAACACCCGATTCCACCCCAGAACTAACATGGAACGGCTTGTATGAACATACGACCGCGCCTTATGGAATGTCATTAACAATCGGTGAAATTATATTTCAAACCGACACTGCTGACGTCGATTTTATGGTTAATATTTGGAACAACTTTAACGAGACAGAAGATTGTTATAGAATCACCAGTTACAACAATCTGATGATAGGTGATTTACTCATTTCTCGTTTAGACTGGATTCTTGAAGACTATTCAGGAAATGCACTTTCGAGCATAGAGCTTCCTGACACTCCACCTGATTTGTTAGCATGGCAGAGTAATCTTTTAATAGTTGATGGTTTTGTTGATGATGAATATTTTCGCATTGATGGCCATATAACTGATGTGTGGCTTATCCCAGAGCCAGCAACAATTTTGTTAATTACCCTTGGGGGGCTTCTGTTAAGAAGACCCCACAACTAACGTTTAATTGGAACTCATCAAATATTCTTTAGAAGGAATAAAATGTTCCGCGAATTTACTACTCGTATAAAAACATTATCGGTCTTTATTGTTTGTTTATTTTTGAGTATGTTGTTTCCATCTCTACTCTTTGCAAAAAGCAGGGAATTTACATTGAGCTGTCCATATTGGTATATTGGTTATGATAGAGCAGGTTATGTTGATATTACTTGGTGGTATCCTTCACCAAGACACCCTTTTCCTGCTCATGAAATGATGACAGGCGATTTCGCAGCGGCTTGTTGGTATCAAAATATTAATGAAGACAATGAAGCTGAGTGGCTGACTGATCAATTTGTTATACCATCGTTCTACACAGGTTCACCATTTAGTTTTGATGCCCCTGCAAATGAAGCATACGATACATACAATGACCCCTGTAATCCTGTATGGGATTTTGACCAACCAAGTAATCCTCCCTATAGTACA
This sequence comes from uncultured Pirellulales bacterium, assembly GCA_964622085.1. Taxonomy (GTDB): domain Bacteria; phylum Planctomycetota; class Phycisphaerae; order Sedimentisphaerales; family Anaerobacaceae; genus CAZBWE01. The sequence goes on from CAZUPG010000170.1 coordinate 2,637, forward strand.
TATCAATATGATACTGGCTGGTCAAAAATCGACGATGATAAACTTGAAATAACCATCCATTATGAGGTAGTCGATTTAGGCGAATATGGCTGGTCACCGTTGTCCTTTACTGACGCAAATGGGAGTAATTACGTAAGAAGTGAACGGTATATAATACTACAAACCTATGTTTTCAAGAATGTTCATGCAACAGAGGATATAAATGACCTGGAATTTTACCAAATGCTTCATGGCCATCCAACTGGCAGTTACCCAATATATACAAATGCCATTTATGATACAAATCTCTATGTTGATGAGCTTGAAAATTACACACCATATGATTCAAACCATCAAGTGGGAAATTTTCGCTATGACATCACCCTCTGGAATGTTGAAGCTCCATCTGGCGCTCCTGATCACTTCGATTATATGAGCTTAAGTTCTACGATTGAACCAAATGATGTTGGACTCGATACCTTTACCGCCCAAAATACTGGTATGGAATATGATATAAAAAACAGAAATCTAAATGGCGAACATTCAATTAGTGCCAATGAAGCTGCGGGCGCTATGATGTGGTATCTTGGTGATTTGGAGCCAGGCCAGTCAACATCCATTACTCTCGCATTAATGTATGGTTCAAATAATTGGCCGTTTCCGACAATATTAACCAAGACTAATGCTGACCCAATAATGATTGCGTTCGTCCATTTATTGGTATGGGTATCGAAGACAATTACCTAACCTACGATATCTGTTATGATGCAAATGGGTATCCTCTTGACGATGCTGTCATTATAGATTATTTACCCATAGAAATAGATTATTACTCATCTGACCCCTGCGGCACATACGACTCTAACGCCCATACTGTGACTTGGGACATAGGCGATCTCTCAGCGAATGACTCTAACTGTATCGAGCTTGTCACAAAGGTAAATTATTATGCAAAGCCTGGTTGGGAAATTAGCAATTTTGTGCAGATGCAATGCAGTGAGGGCGTTTGCGCAGGAACGACTACAAATGTAAATGTATGTTATGACGGTTATGGTATGGACATAATATATGTGGATAAGGATGCCAATGGCTTTAATAATGGAACGTCTTGGGATAATGCCTATACAGACTTAAGAGACGGTTTTACAGGAGCAGAAAATGGCGGTTCAGCAGTAACGGCTATCTGGGTAGCAGAAGGTACATATAAGCCTGTTTATGATACCAACGAGACTTCATATAAGGATGAGTCATTCAATCTGGTTGAGAATGTTGGTGTGTTCGGTCATTTCGGTGGTATCGGCACATATGAAACAAGCACCGGCCAAAGAGACTTTTCAAACTTAGATAATACTACGATATTAGAGGGTCAGATAGGTGCAGGTGATTCCGATGCCGTGAAGTATATAATTAAGGCTGAAAATATTGATAGTGGATTAGTTGATGGTTTCACGATCCAAAACAGCCACAATGGGGCGGGTGTTCATCTCGACGATGCGAATGTAGGAATTGTTAATTGCAAGATAACGGATAACGATGATTATGGTATCAAGGCAGAGAATTATTCATACACTGATATACACAATTGCTTGTTTGTTGACAATTCAAGTCAAGGTGTGAGAGCCACTTCACACTCCTGGCCAATAGTATCGTATTGTACTTTTGATGGTAATGATGCAACATCAGAAGGTGTAGCCATTAGCAGCTATGGTATCTTGGATATTGAGAATTCTGTTTTTAAGAACCACTCTGGCAATGGGATTGAAGCATCAGCTTCTAATATTGGCATAGACCATAGTATTGTTGAAAAGAGTGCAGATAATGGCTTAGATTTGAGTTCTGGTTGTAATCTTTCACTCGCAAATAGTATTGTCCGTTATAGTGGAGAGCATGGGATAAAATTAGGTGATAACATAGAATCAACTATTTACAATAACTGGATACATAATAATGGTACTGACGAAAATGCCAGCAGTGGCTCAGGTTTCTATAGCAGCAACCATACAGTATCGGCATTACATCTTAGGAACAATACTATTTATGATAACTATTCTTATGGTATTGAATGTAGTGAATATGGTGCAGACCCT
>CAZUPG010000171.1:0-4684 GCA_964622085.1 uncultured Pirellulales bacterium
GTATTATGGCGGGGATACGCGAGAATCTAAAATTGGCAGATGTGCCGGAGTGCCTAAAAGGCGCACCGATTACCCTGATTACAGCGGGACTGCTGGCACTGGCCTTTATGGGCTTCGCGGGAATGATTAGGTAAGAAAAGTGAAAAACTTAAAGCGAAAAGTTCAAAACCACAATGCAAAATTCAAAAGTTTTAAGTTTTCAGTTATACTTTTTCGTTTTCAACTTTAAGTCTTGAGTTTCAAAATGGTTTTGGCTGATATATATCAATTGTGGAATAGTGCGTGGCCTGCGGGGCTGACGATGCTTGGTCTGGGCAGCAGCTTCGCAGTTGTGCTTTTGATAGCAAGCGAAAAGCTAAAGGTCAAGGTTGACCCGAAGATAGAACAAATTCGTGAGGTACTGCCGAACCTTGACTGCGGCGGGTGTGGCTTTGCCGGCTGCAGTCAATATGCAAAGGCGTTACTGAAGAATACAGAGCTGCTCGGCAAATGTGCCCCCGGCGGGCCTCAAACCACAGAAAAAATTGCAAAAATACTCAATCTGCAAATAAGTGAGTCAGGACCAATCAAAAGACCGGTTGTACACTGCAGGGCACACACGGCTGATAAAACCTTTCATGCAAAATATCAGGGCATACAAACCTGTCTTGCGGCAAATGCATTGGCTAACGTACAGGCGTGTAACTTTGGCTGTCTCGGCTTTGGAGATTGCGTGAAGTCCTGTAAATTCGATGCCCTGCATATTGTCGATGGGCTTGCTGTCGTTGATTATGAAAAATGTACAGGTTGTGGCGCGTGCTCGAAGGCCTGTCCACGAAACCTTATAGAGATGATACCATTCTCACAAGAGAATATGATGTTAGTGGCATGCAAAAGCAGAGAGGCCGGCAAGGTGACAAAAACGATGTGCAAGGTCGGCTGTATCGGCTGTGGTATATGTGCCAAACAAAGCGATATTTTCTCAGTGGAGGATAATTTAGCCCGCGTGGATTATGAAAAGTATCAACCGATAGAACAAACCCGCCATACAGATGGCGGGCAAGCAGAAACCGCAATGAATAAATGCCCGACGGGAGTGATTGTTTATCGAGGCAGGACCGCACCGAAGCCACAACCAGCGGGCGAGAAGATGCCTGAAGGATAAGAATAAGCACTGGTAAAATTCGAATATCTAAATCCTAAATACTAAACAATATCAAATTTTCAAAACTTGTCTGACGACAGTCAAGATTCAAATGACCAAAATAAAACCTTGTGTAAAAACCCGACAGAAAACATCAGAACAGGTGTGGTGCTAAATATGGATTCCCGCTTTCGCGGGAATGACAACCAACGCAATAAATTGAGGGGCTGAATATTTTGGGATTGCTTTCCGCCAGAGGCGGACTTGCGACGGCCTCGCAATGGTGATGGCCAGATTCTTCGCTGCGCTCAGAATGACGTGGTCTTTAATCTTGCGAATTTTCTTTTGCCGACCTGAACAACCATATCATTGGCTGGTGTGATTTGCTCGTTAGGGTCGGAGATTTTTCGGCTGTCTATTGTGCAACCGCCCTGCTTTATTATTCTCTTTGCCTCGCCGCCTGAAGATACGAGTTTGCAACGAAGTAAAAGTTTACTCGCCATAATGGGTTCAGCAGGAATTTCAACTTCCGGAATTTCATCCGGCAACTGGCTCTGAGCGAAAACCTTGTCGAATTCAACAGCGGCACGGTCGGCAGTTTGCTCATCGTAAAAATCAGTTACAATAATTTTGCCAAGCAGGACTTTTGCCTGCTTGGGATGAGTTTTTTCAGGATTAACCAGCTCAGTTATTTTTTTAGCGGGCAGGTTGGTTAAAAGCGTAAAGTAATTTTCCATCATCTCGTCAGATATGCTCATAACTTTGCCGAACATATCGTTCGGCTCATCTGTTACGCCGATGTAATTGCCTTTGGATTTACTCATCTTTTCTTTGCCGTCCAGGCCAACAAGGATTGGCATAGTAATTACAACCTGCGGATTTTGTCCGTATGCTTTTTGAATATCTCTGCCGACAAGATTATTAAATGTCTGGTCGGTGCCACCCAATTCGACATCACTTTCTACAACAACCGAGTCGTAGCCCTGCATAAGTGGATAGAGAAATTCGTGTGCATAGATATCCTCATCGGCTTTTAGACGTAACTTAAAGCTGTCTCTCTGAAGCATTTGTGCAACGGTTTTTTTAGCTGCCAACTGAATCAGCTCAATTAAAGTCAGCTTTTCAAGCCATTCGCTGTTATATCTAATCTCGAGCTTATCATCTGAGGTATCTAAGATTTTGCCTGCCTGGTTAAAATAGGTTTTTGCATTGTCTTCGATTTGCTGCGCTGAGAGCATCGGGCGGGTTGCATCCTGTCCGGAAGGGTCGCCTATGCGGGCTGTGTAGTCACCGATGATAAGGACGGCCTTGTGGCCGAGGTCCTGGAACTGCCTCATCTTACGCAGAACAACGGTATGGCCAAGATGAATATCCGCAGAAGTCGGGTCCAAACCAAGCTTGACTCGCAGATGCCTGTTGGTTTTAGCGGCCTCGGTCAGCTTGTCGGCAAGCTCATCCTCACTGTAGATTTCCACCGTGCCGCGTTTTAGCATTTGAATTTGCTCTGTAATTGTTTGACCCATAGATTTCTCTCGATAAATTCGTTTTCGCCACAGGCGAACAAGACTTCTAATAAATTGCATTATAACATATCAGGGAACGATAGGCAATAATGGCATGTTGAGAAATCGTGGTGGGGCAAGCCCCACCCTACAAACTGAGATTGCTTCGTCGCTACGCTCCTCGCAATGACTTGGACTTGTTTTTTTGTATTGATGACAATACGATGATTGCATACACAATAAAAGCAGGGATAAAGCAAGCAAGACAAATAACCTCTACCTGTCGCTTGCTTATCAATCCATACAGTGGTGTTATCCGGCTCGGCCAAAACAGACGCACGTCCCAGTGATAAACCGCATCAATCAACAAATGAAACCAAATTCCAAGCACGCCGGAGATGAGCATTTTTAAGAAGGTGGTATGATAAGGCAGGCGAAAAAACTGCATTATCTTTTTAAAAAGACGCCGTAAAGGATATGCAGCGACGCCCCAGAGGATACCCGCTGCCGCACCGATTAAGAGCGTGTGAACATAGCGGTGATAGGGCCATTTGTCCCAATAAAGAATTTCTATATCAACGATTACATTGGCCAGCATAAATACTGGTATATCGAGCCACTTTTTGAAAACCAGCCCGACAAATCCGCTCGGTCCAAAATGATATGGTGTAAATGGTATTAGAACTTTACCTCAAAAAGCTATAAATACTAAGTAGCGGTTAAGTACTGATCTTTTTTAAGGTATTTTTGGACGTAGTCTTTGATTGCGTCTTCGAGTGATGTAGTTTGCTTTTTGTAGCCGGCTTTTCGAAACTTGGTCATATCGGCCTGTGTGAAGTACTGGTACTGGTTGCGGATTGAATCGGGCATATCGATATATTCGATATTGACACTTTTGCCCATAGCGGCAAAGACCGCTTTTGCCAAATCGTTCCAGGTGCGGGCCTTGCCGGTACCGATATTGAACAGCCCCCCTACCTTTGGATGAGCCAGAAAAAATAGTGTCATATCCACTGCGTCCTTGACGTAAATGAAGTCTCGCTGCTGCTGGCCATCGTCGAAATCGGGCCTATAAGATTTGAACAGCCGAACTTTGCCAGTTTCATTTATCTGCTTGAAGGCCTTTAAACAGAAACTTCGCATATCGCTCTTATGGTATTCATTCGGCCCGAAGACATTGAAGTATTTTAATCCGACGATTTTATTCAATTGTTCATGCATTTTTGCCCACAGGTCGAACTGCTGCTTGGAACTGCCATACAAATTCAAGGGGCTGAGGCTCTCGATTTTTTCTTCATCATCACTAAAGCCGGCTGAGCCATCGCCGTATGTGGCTGCACTTGAGGCGTAGATAAAGCGAATACCCGCAGCGGCTGCCCATTGGGCCAAGTGTTTACTGTATCCATAGTTATTCTTTCTAAGATATACAGCATCCGTCTCTGTCGTATCCGAACACGCCCCCATATGAAAAACAGCTTCGACGTGTGAGTTGACTTTGTTGTTATCAACTTTTTTTAGAAAGTCCTTTTTCTCGGCGAAATCAGTGAAGGAAAGATTTACAAGATTTTTACTCTGAGCTTTATCATGCTCGTCAACTACTAATATATCAGTGATGCCACGTTTGTTTAATGCGGCAATTATTGCTGAGCCGATGAAGCCGGCTCCGCCGGTAACTATGAGCATTTCGCAAATCTCCCAGATTCAAGCCCCGCGTAAAATCCACCAAAAGGACCCGCCACACAGATGGCGGGCAAACGGCGGGCAAGCACGGGGCTAAATATAAATAAACCCCCGACCACAGGGGTCGGGGCTAAACAACTGCAATTTATCATAAAATAGTGACCCTGTCAAATATTTAACAGCACAACTGCGCATAAAAAAACCGCTCAAAAGTGAGCGGTATAAAGACTATCAAAATGGCAAATGACCTTCGCTCCGTCGCCATAGCTTTGGAGCGTCGGCGACTAACACAAGGCGATATAACTTGCAATTGCCAGAATCAAAATCCGCCTTTTGGTAAATATAAATGGAAGCCAAGTTTCGTAATAAAATTTACTCA
>CAZUPG010000172.1:0-4630 GCA_964622085.1 uncultured Pirellulales bacterium
ATGGCCTTAAAGCAGTTCGGTATGAAAGTCGGCGAAGGTCTGCTCACCGATATGCGGGCTATTCGCAAGGATTACTTTCTCGACCACGACCACAGCGCCTACGTGGACCAGTGGGACTGGGAGCTGGCTATCACCGAAGAGCAGCGAAACCTGAAATTGTTGCGCGAAGTTGTAGAAAAAATTTGGAAGGTCATCAAAGGAGCCGAGACCCATGTCCAGGAGATGTTCCCCCAGTTAAAGACCGACAAGTACCCTGACCTTCCCGATGAGCTAACCTTCATTCACGCCGAAGAGATACTTGAGCGTTTTCCCGATATGCCCCGCAAGCAGCGCGAAACTACCATTACACAGGAATACCCCGCCGTCTTCATAATTGGTATCGGCTGGGTCCTCAAAGACGGCTATCCTCACGAAATGAGGGCCGCAGACTACGATGACTGGATTACCGAGACAACCTCCGAGTATGGAAGGCCGATGCATGGTATTAATGGCGATATCCTCGTCTGGAATCCCGTCACTAAACGCCGACACGAGCTAACCTCTATGGGCATTCGAGTTAACGCAGAGACGCTTAAAAGGCAGTTGGAGCTTTCGGGTCAGCTTGATTTCCTAAAATTGCCATACCACCAGGCCATCTTGAACAATGAGATTCCTCTGAGCATCGGCGGAGGCATTGGCCAATCCCGCACGTTTATGCTTTTATTGAAAAAAGCCCACATCGGCGAAGTCAGTGCCACCGTCTGGCCAAAAATACTAAAAGATATGTGCAAAAAGAAGAATATCCACGTCATAGATTAAACACGAAGGCACGAAAAGAATAAAGTGAGCTGAAGTGTGGAGTGACTCCTGCTTTTAGTCCTGCCAGGTTCCTAAAGGCACTTTAACGGGTTTGGATGCTTTTGCCCGCCGCCCCGTCTTGCGTCGGGAGACGCTGGGGCTGGCAGATTGCTCAAGCGGTTCCGGCTCAGCCACTTTACGGTAGCCCAGGGCCTTTATTACCTCAAGGACTTCGGTCCAGGTTGGAAAAGGTCTTTGATTTTTTCTTTTATACTCGTCAATAGCCATAAGAAAGTCGAATTGCTCATCGGACATTTGTCCTTCTTCAGCAGCTTTTCGCTCATAACTTAGTCGTTTTCCTGGACCTCGTCGACGGTCCAGCCCCAAACGCCGGTCAACAACATTTTGCCTGCGGTCTTCACCCTCACGGCGATCTATCGGGACTACGGCAGGGCCTTCGCCCTGACAAGCTGGAAACTCTTTATCCATTTTTATTATACCTGTAGGGGCGATTCGCCCTTACTTGTTCTTCGGTCGTAAAAAGGGATTCGGATTTTGCGGTACCGCAAAATCCGAATCTATATTTAATTATCAGCCCGGCAAGACTTGTCTGACGACATTTATCCGTCGTGTGGCGGAGTCAAGATTTATCCGAGCCGGTTGCCTTAGCATTGGCCCTTGTGCTTTCTTGCGGCTCGGCTGAACTTGCCGAAGTCAAAAGCAAGAAGGGGCACTTAAAACTCATCCTCAAAAAGCTGGCTGTCGAAATCCTCTTCTTCTTGGTCTTCTAATGCAAAATCATAGAAGTCATCGTAGGCATTCTGCGACTCAATTATTACGTGTGCTTCATCGAGATAATCTTCGGGAACCATCACAGTGATGTCTTTAGAACCTATCGACTGTTCATCCGGTTCGTTAACGACCACAGGGATATCATTGGTTTTTAGGAGGCTTTCATACTCTCTTGCCTGCTCCGAATCCTTGGTAATAGCAACAACAACGAGTCCTTGCAGGTTGGCCTGTGCTTTTTGAGCTTTTTTGGAACGCTTTGCCATTTTTATATCTCCGCAACAAAGCTATATTGGGTTTTACTTAGATATCAATCCTGGCTAAACTATAGTCGGTTCTGAAAAACCGCTCGTCCGCATATCTTCGTCAAAATGGAGCGACTAAATTATTAAAAATCGCAAGCCCCAATTTTGTTTCAAGGGGCAAGCTCATAAAAAGTGTAATTTATCGGTTATTTTTTCACTTTCAACCACTTTTTTGCCTATCGGCTCTATGTGGGCAGAAATTTAATGTTTCAATAGATTTTTTTGTTGCAAAATGTCTTACCTTTATGTAATAACGGACTTCGGTAATTGCCAGACTCGATGTTTTGGTACCAGACTACTGAAATTTTAACTTTTTAATATGGAGGTTTTTACCAATGGCAAAGAAAAAAGAGTCTTTGGTTGTAGCCAGTAAAGTCAAGGCCTACATCAAAAGCAAAAAAATGATGACCTCTTCTGATGCGCTCGCAGCCCTCAATGATAACATCTATTATATCCTGGATTGTGCCATTGCTCGAACCAAGGCCAATCGTCGCAGCACAGTCAAGCCACAAGATCTGTAGCACGGTCTTCTGGTTCGACAAGCTCACCACCCTGAGCGAAGTCGAAGTGCAGCCTGTGAAAACACGGTCAAGCCTGTCCCGAGCGACCTGTGGTGAGCGAAGTCGAACCAAGTCGAGGGGATGGCCGTGCCACAGTAACATCTTTTGGTAGCGTATCTTACGTGTGCGATAGCGTTTTTAATTCAAGCTGCCCCGCACCCATTAAACTAAATGGGTGCAGGGCGGCTTTTTGATGAAATATTCACGTTTTCCGAGCCAACAATACACAACTGCCATTATGATTTATGCACTTGTTTTTGCAAAGAAATCATCAATTTGTTCGATTTTGGCTATTGACCTATAAAATACTGGTTATCAGTATCAAATCTCGCATTTTTTTGAAAATTTGTTGAACATATTTGCCTAAAAACCCCGATTTATATAACAGGTAATAAGGCAAATGCAGCATTTTTTTAGTCTGCTTGAAGTTAAGGCTGTGCAATTTCTTGCCGATAAGGTGGTTAGCAGCGATATGCAGCTTGACGGGCAAGCCGGATAACTTCTGAGCAAAGCGAATTGTGGCGAGGAATCCAGCACCGATAAAATGGGTTTTTTGTTGCTCAGGCGGGGGGGTTTTATCTTGTGGCTCAGCATAACATGCTAAAACGGACGGTTTTAGATGTGAATTTTTTCAGGAGAAATGCTGCTGGAATTTCTTAATCTGGACAAACGATAATTAGAATAAAGCAACAGGGTGCGGTATGAGGATTTTCATGTTAGGCTGGGAGTTCCCTCCGTTTATCAGTGGCGGATTGGGCACCGCTTGCTACGGACTTACTAAAGCATTAGACCAGCTTGGAATAGGCGTAATTTTTGTTTTGCCGAAAATGGTTGACAGCAGATATGCTACCCATGTGAAACTGCTGACTCCAGATTCGCAGATATCCGTAGCGTCCTTCAAATTCAGGGAGCTGAAAAACGTAAAATTCCGCACCATTGACTCACCGCTGCAGCCATACTCAACCGCTGATGTTTACCAACGGCGTATTGAAGAGAGTTTAAGGCGAAAACAGCAAATCCATAGCGGCGGTGTTAGTTCAGCCAGCCAGCTTTTTGGAGGTATGCATTACAGCGGCGATATGTACGAGGAAGTCTATCGTTATGCTGCCGTTGCTGCTGAATTAGCCAAACAGGAACAATTTGACGTTGTTCATGCTCATGACTGGATGACATACCCGGCAGGAATTACGGTGGCCCAAATGAGCGGAAAACCGCTCGTTGTGCACGTGCATTCGACAGAATTTGACCGCAGCGGGGAGCATGTTCACCAGATGGTTTATGACGTCGAACGAGAAGGTATGGAGCAGGCCGATAAGGTAATCGCTGTCAGCCATTACACCCGCAGCATTATAATCAGCCGCTATGGCATTAGCGGCGAAAAAGTAGAAGTCGTGTATAATGGTGTGGAGCGCAATGGTGATTGGTCTTTGGTCGAAACCGGTATCGATAAAGATGAGAAAATTGTCTTGTTTTTAGGCAGAATTACCATGCAGAAAGGCCCTGAGTATTTCCTGCGGGCAGCCAAGAAGGTCCTTGAAGTAATGGATAACGTTAAGTTTGTTATGGCTGGCTCCGGTGATTTAATGCACCGAGCGGTTGAGATGGCAGCAGAGCTCGGCATCGGCCACAAGGTTTTGTTCACCGGCTTTTTACGCGGCGAAGATGTCCAGAAAATATATAAAATGGCAGATTTATATGTGATGCCATCGGTATCGGAGCCATTTGGAATTGCTCCGCTGGAGGCACTGGACAATGATGTTCCTGTCATTATAAGCAAGCAAAGCGGAGTATCGGAAGTTTTGAGACACGCTTTGAAAGTTGATTTCTGGGATGTCAGCGAGATTGCTAACAAGATTGTAGCGGTACTGAAATATCCACCGCTTCAGATGACGCTGAGAAGACATGGCAATTTTGAGGTAAGGAAGCTACGCTGGAGAGATTCAGCGGCAAAGTGTGCGAAAATTTATGAACAGACTCTGGTTGCAGTTTAATCGCGTTGTGCGTCCCCTTAACTTGGTTCGACTTTGCTCACCGCAGGTCGCTCGGGGCAGGTGTGCGTGATGAGTCCTGCGAGAAATAGACGCAATACAATGTAGCACGGGCTTCCAGCCCGTGTTACCACGGCCAGGATGGCCGTGGTACAGTACGAGATACGACAATGCCTTCAGTATGTTTCTATTTTCAGGTGCATCAACCCTT
>CAZUPG010000173.1:0-4588 GCA_964622085.1 uncultured Pirellulales bacterium
ATTTATCACTACGATGTTAATTTTGCCCCAGGTGTCGATGACCGACTGAAAACCGTTTGTTACAGAGTCCTTGTCAGTAACATCGATGGCCACACCCGTTACCCGGTCACCGCCTATTTTTTTCAAATCAGATACAAAGTTATCAAGTTTCTTACCCGGCAGGTCACTTACCGCTACGCTGCAGCCGTTTTCCAGCAGCGCCTGCGCAACGGCATAGCCAATAGCGCCGGCTGCACCGGTTATCAGTGCAACTTTGTCTTTCAAAGGTGGAGATTTATCGTTCATTACTCGCCTTTTTGTTCCTTGGCTTTGTGGGTCTTGTATAATTCTAATGCCTCTTTTGGTTTTAAATTTTCGTGCACAATCTTGCGAATTGCCTGCATCATAGCTTTTGGGCCTGAGGCTTGGAATATATTACGGCCCATATCAACGCCTGCGGCTCCTTCCTGGATTGCTTTATATGCCATTGTCAGCGCATCGAGTTCCGGTATTTTTTTGCCGCCGGCCATCACAATCGGAACCGGACAAGAAGCGGTAACCGTCTCAAAGCCCTCGGGCACATAATATGTCTTGATAATATTAGCTCCGAGCTCGGCGCACATACGGCAGGCCAGGCGAAAATATCTGGCGTCTCTGACCATATCTTTACCGACCGCCGTTACCGCCATTGTGGGAATACCATATCGCAGTCCCATATCCACCAGGCGGGTCATATTATGCACAGAGCGCGTCTCGAATTCGCCGCCTATAAATACCTGCAGCGTTATTGCCGCTACGTTCATACGAATAGCATCCTCGATATCGACCGCTAACTCTTCGTTTGAAAGCTCCTTGAGTATGCTGGGCCCGCCGCTGCACCGCATCACAACCGGTTTGGTCAATGTTGGAGGTACGCATGTGCGCAGAATTCCCCGGGTGAGCATTACAGCGTCGCAGTAATACATTAACGGCACGATTGTCAGGTCAATACGCTCCAGTCCCGTAGTCGGGCCTTGAAAATAACCGTGGTCAATAGCAAACATTACCGTCCGCCCGGTCTCAGGATTAAATATCCGTGACAGGCGATTCTTCATCCCCCAGTCAAGGGAGTTCGCTCCTTTGAGAAAAAAGCCGTCGGCCTTCATCGGAACATCTTCGTAATACTGTTTTTCTTTTTTCGAACTATCAACCTCAGGCATAGCATTATCCTCTCTTGTAATCAGGTATATCTGTTAGCAATGGACATATTCTACGAATTTTTATACATTTCCAAAAGAGTATTTTCGGCCTGCTTAGTCCACAGGCCCTTATCGAGACACTCAGCAACTTCGGGCATTTTTTCGTTTAATTCCTCCAGCCGTACCAGTCCCAGACCTCGGCAAGCCGGATAAACGATAATCTTACCTGTTATCAACCGATTTTCAACCGCGCGAATACCTTCTACCGCCGCATCAAGTCCGCAAATAGCCGCTACAGAGATATTGGTATCGAGTCTTCCGGATTCCACCTTTGTCAGAACTCTTCTCATATCTTCTAAAGTTGACCCGCTCGTTCCAACAAAATATAATTTCTTTTCTATGTAGGTATCTAAGTCAATCTTTCCCGTGAGCGTCGCCGGTATGCCGGCAAAGATATTTACGATACCCCGTTCACAACTGCTGTGAACCGAGGCCGCAACCAAATCAGGAACCGGTACCATCAAAATTGTATAGTCGAATTCCGGCGCAATTTTTGCTTTAGTTGGATTATATGCTCTATATTCAACGCCATTTTTCTTAGCTAATGGTTCTGCAATTTTTGTAAGTTTAGCTAATCGAACATCATCTATGTCACCTGCAAAAACGCTTACGCCCTCGACACTGAGACAGATGTTTCGTATCACGTGCATCGTACCCATAGGGCCAGCTGCCCCGATGACGTTAACCCGCCACACGTCTGGCGGGTTAATCCTGTCACCGGCCCGAATCTCATCGTTGTCAGGGATTACTTCCATTGAATCAGCCGGGTCAAAACCAACAGTGCCCACAATACGAATGCCGCCATAGTGAATCCGGCCGGTCGGAGTAACAATATCCCTGCCGAACCTGCCGCCGCAAAGAACGATATTCAACAAACCGTATGCAACCACCTTTGAAAATAACGTCTCGACAGCGCTCGGCTCGGAACCGAAATAAATTACATCATCAAAGCCAGTATCAGTAAGCTCTGATACGCTCGCAACTCTTTGTATCTCATCTGCTAACTCTACCGGTGGTTGATATGGAGAAATCCATACTATTTGAACCGGCCTGCCATAGCGAATAAACAAATCTCGAAGGGCATCTCCAGATGGCTCTACATCTGCAACGACGAGCATCCGCCCATCTTTTTTTAATCTCGTGCGTTCTTTGGACGCATAAGCATCTTCAACACATGCCCACGGCTCTACAAGAGCAATTGCAGAGGCGGACAGATTCTCATCAGCCGGTAAAAGCATCGACTCACCATCCGGCGACGTGATGATTCTTTCATCCATTAGCACATATTCCTGAAGTGCTCCTTCAAAATTGTATCCGAAGGCGGCATTAGACTTGGCCGTGCGCAGCCAGCGATAATCGGTCTGAACAAGATAACGCTCGCCTTCCTTGAAGTTTTCTACGCCAGCTCCGACTGCCTCAATCCTGACAACAGTTTCGTGTCCTGGTACTGTCGGTTTTTGGCCGGGGACATAGCTCGGTATCTCTTTTAGCGCATCCGGCTCAATACCGGAAATTATCTCGCTTTTACGAACATGGCTGGAAAACTGCTTCAGCAATTTCAAATCAGAAAAGCAAAGCCCTACCGCCTCTACCCTGCAAAGAATTTGGTGGCGACCAGGTATGAAAACCTCCTTAGATTTATTCAGGACAAGCTCATCTGGCCCAACCAGCTGCACAGCATATTGTGTTTCCGGCAAATCAACCATTATTTTTCTTTTCCTGCCGTCATTGCAAGCGCAGCGAAGCAATCTAAAACATAAAGGATAAGATTGCCGCGGCCTGCTTCGCAGGCCTCGCAATGACAACCGATATCAGTTACTAACTTTATCTAATATTTCATCAGCGGTTGAATCCTTACTTAAGCCACTAAGTTTATCTTCCTGTTCCGGCTCAAGCAATCGGCAATTAGTAAATAGAATCGGCATAAACAGTCGTTAATCCCTCGACTCCGCTCGGGATGGTGAGCTTGTCGAACCATTGGAAGTCCGCAGTCCTATGGACTCCTTACGGAGGACACCTTACGGCGTTACGCGGTTGGAATTGACTGGTTTGACTGAAAACGCATCTTGGCCTGGCCAATAAGATAAAAACTGCCGGTAATACAAATCAGGTCCCCTTTACTGACGGCGCTTTTCGCAATTTGCAATGCCTCGCCTAAACTGCTGGCTGCCTGACACATCTTGCCGCACATCTCCGTGTACATATCAGCCAAATCCTGCGGAGACATCGCCTTTACAGAGTTGCTGCGCGTAAAGACTACCTTGTCAGCACCATATTGTAATTTATGCAGCATCCCTCTAACGTCTTTATCCTTATTACACCCGAATATCACAACCATAGAATCATAAGGAATATGTTGACCTATCGCATGTATCAAGGCCTTGATGCTTGCGGCATTGTGAGCGGCGTCTATCATAATTCTCGGGTCATCGCAAATTATTTCCATTCGGCCGGGCAATGACACCTTATTAAGTCCATTAGTTGCTTTTCCATTGTCTATTTCGTAGCCGCTAACCTTGAGTTTATCCAGCATAGCCAGAGCTAAACCGCAGTTGATTGCCTGATGTCTGCCGTGTAACGGCACCCGTAGATGCTCAAATTTACTCGTTGGTGTTGTCAGGCAGATTCTCGTATGCGGGCCGTGCTCCAGCGACGTCTCAAACCTATGCGAAAAATCAATATCATCACCAGTTACACTCAACGGTGCCTTGACAGCAGCAGCATGTAATTTTAGAACGTGCATCGCTTCCGGCTCTTGCTGAACCGTAACAGCCGGCACACCACGTTTGAAAATCCCGGCTTTCTCCCTAGCAATTTTGTCAATTGTGTCCCCAAGCTGATGCTGATGGTCGATACTCAAACTGGTTATCCCGACAACCTTAGGCAAAACAACATTTGTGCTGTCCAACCTGCCACCCATACCGGTTTCAATCACAGCAATATCAACTTTCGTATCGACGAAATGCATAAACGCCAAAGCAGTCATAATCTCGAAGAAAGTAGGAGGGTCGGTCTTTGACATTTTCTCAACCGAAGCGTAAACGCGATTCAACAAGCCGTGCATTGCCGACTCTTGAATCATTTTTGAATTGACCACAATCCGCTCGTGTAAGCTTACCAAGTGCGGTGAGGTATATAACCCGACCTTGTAGTTATTCGCCTCGAGCATCTTGGCGAGCATCGTGGCTGTACTGCCTTTACCTTTCGTACCGGCTATATGAGCTGTATGGAATTTTTTATGTGGATTGCCTAACAGCGAAAGCAGCTTCCTCATCCTCTTGAGACTGAATGTGCTAACATTATACCGCAGAGCCGTCTGCTTTTCGTAGTCGGTCTTCTCAAAAAGATAGCTTATCGCCTGGTCGTAGTTC
>CAZUPG010000174.1:0-4560 GCA_964622085.1 uncultured Pirellulales bacterium
GAAACTGAACTGGCAAAAATAGAAGCACTCTTAGCAAGCGAAGAACCCCAGCTGACCAAAAGGTACGGTTCCAAGTGGCTGGCAGTTAAACTGCTGGAGCAGGATAGTGAAATAACAGAGAAAATTCATAATAAAGAAATTCTTGAGACAGTAATTACCAGCGCTGAGCATTTAAGAACCATCTTCGGTGATGAGCCGGAAATCATAATCGCCGACCGAAGATATGGCTTCATATCAGGTGCGTGCCAGGAGACCATCAAAAGCACCGTTGAATCTCGTCACAGCAAAAGCGATATGATAGATGCTGTAGTAACAAATCGTATACTGGGACTGCCAATTTTTCTGATACTGATGTATCTGGTCTTTTTCCTGACATTCAAGCTCGGCGAATATCCGATGGACTGGCTGGAGCATTTCTTCAGCTGGGCAGGTACAACAATAGCCGGCTTTTGGCTGGCAGGGAGCGAAAGCTGGCTAAAATCCCTCTTGGTTGACGGCGTAATAGGTGGCGTCGGCGGAGTAATTGTGTTTTTGCCTAATATATTATTATTGTTCCTGACGATTGCGCTCCTTGAAGATTCCGGCTATATGGCCAGAGCGGCCTTTATTATGGACAATATAATGCACAGAATCGGCCTGCACGGCAAAAGCTTTATACCGATGCTCATCGGTTTCGGCTGCTCTATACCAGCTATCATGGGGACACGAATACTCGAGAACAGACGCAGCCGACTGACGACAATAATGGTAATACCGCTGATGAGCTGCGGTGCAAAATTGACGATTTATATGCTGATAATTCCGGCTTTTTTCCCGGAGCAGTGGCGCGGGCCGGTGCTCTGGCTTATTTATCTGATAGGAATTGTGCTGGCGATTATCTGCATTAAGGTTTTGCGGCTGACTATCTTCAGAGGCGAAACTATTCCGTTCGTTATGGAGCTGCCGCCCTACCGTATGCCTACATTGAAATCTGTTCTTATCCACATGTGGCAAAGGGGCTGGATGTATTTGAGAAAAGCAGGCACGATAATCCTCGCTATATCGATTATACTCTGGGCAGCGGGCAGTTTCCCAAAACCAAATCAGGAATCTCTGGAAGGATTGAATCCCGAGCAGGCACAGCAAACAAAATTGCAATACTCTGTAATTGGCAGGTTTGGACAAGCGATAGAGCCGGCCCTTAAGCCGCTCGGCTTCGACTGGAAGATTGGAACGGCCCTTATTGGTGCTACTGCTGCAAAGGAAGTGTTTGTGTCTCAATTGGCTATAGTGTACGCAGTGGATAGTGGCAACGAAGGCTCACAGACCCTGCGAGAAAAATTGCAGGCAAACTATACGCCTTTGACGGGCTTTTGCATTATGCTGTTTTGCCTGATTAGCACGCCTTGCGTGGTAACGGTTGTTATGACAAGGCAGGAAACCGGTTCCTGGTTCTGGGCGTTATTTCAATTTTTCGGCCTGACCGCCCTGGCATACCTTATTACATTCATGGTTTATCAAATTGGCAGCTTGATAATTTGAAAATTAGACACAGAGAAAGGAGTTAAAAGTGAACTAAAGTGCCTAAAGTGTAAAGTTGTGGTATCGCTGCGCGATGATATTTTAATTGTTAGACACTGATTAACACGGATTTACACTGGATTTATATAGCCACGAAAAGCCTGCCCTGAGCATACCTGTCTTGAGCTTTGTCGAAAGAGTCGAAGGGAGAACACAGAGAAAAATAACCACGAAAAAGCACAAAAAGATTTTTGCCACGAAGGCACAAAGAAAATCATAGCGGGCAAACCGTGTCCAATTCAATGCATAATGACCAAGATCACCTGTCGTTGTAGAGCACAGCGGAATAACGATCATGTAGAGTGATTCGTTAAAAACTTTTCCCATTTAGTTTCATATGAGCTTACTTTACCGCTCAGGTCTATTTTGTGTGGCCAATGCAGCGTGGTATTAAACCGGACAAAACCTGCCACCATCAAGCCAAGTAATAAATACCCTATCATAGCTTCAAATATTGAAACGAAGCATCTCAATGCGTCTGAAGGGATTGGATGTAAATCACCATATCCAAGCGTAGTAAGAGTCAAGCCGCTAAAGTAAAAATAATGATACCATTCAATTGTATCTTTACGAGTGCTGTCTGTCCATTCTAAGCCACCTATGTAGAAAAAAGAAAAGATAATTGCGGCACCAACGCCAAATGATAAAAAAAGACGAATCAATCCACCTGGAGTCATAAGCCGACCAGCCAAAACCCAGTATAACCATTGAATAATCCATTCTTTATAATCACCTTTAATCCAAAATAATTTCCTTTCGTGTTCGCATGAATAATATAAAGTTAGCTTAGGATACCTTTTGTGCCCTCTTCCAATATTGATTAGAGTGGTAACGGCACCAATTAATATGTCTTGACATGCTGTATGTGCTATCCTTTCTTCTTCCTTTTCTTTTAACCGAGCTAATTTCACAATTTCGCGTGTATATTTGGAGTATTTGGGGATATATGTATTATCCTCGATCATATGGTTTATTTTTTTTGCCCAGATTATAAGAGCGTTACGCCAATCTTTATTATCAATTTCTTTCTCAGCCTCTGGCCATAGATTTTTGTAGTCTTTTCTTTTCATTTTGTGTTAGGTGGACATAACAATATCCAACACGATTCAGCTATTTATCCAAGATTTTGTCTACTTTGTTGGCGATTTTTTTACCGGTGCCGAAAACGTCTCTTCGGTACCGTGGTATCTCTTTGTCTCTTTGCACAAAATACTGTATTAAGTCATCGAGAGAATTTATACTTCGCATTGCTTCATCGATTTCTTCTTCGGTCATCTCTAAACCCGCTGGATTTTGTGGGGAAATACGGCTTCTAAACACCACTTCAAGCAATTCTTTTTCTGATGCATCCGGCATCTTCTCTTTCGCCATTATGTAAACATTCTCTTGGACTTGATGAGTAGCCCAATGAGAATTTAGGATTATCTCAGCAAACATATCATTAGGAATTGGAAAGACATAAAAAATTGCGTGGGAACGCAACTTCTCAAGTTCTTCTACCTTACTCTCATCCGGCCTGAGATTACTCGGTAACTGTTCAAACCACCATATTTGTGGGTCAAATAAACCAGACATTATTACCTTAGCCTACAAATTCTTAAGCATAATAGAATAATAGAGCATAACAAGTCAGCTACCAAAACGCAAAATTTTCCCAGATGTTTACTGCTCACCATCTCTTGGCAACCACCCTTTTTCATTTCGTTCTGGAATCGGCAAGTTTTCTTTTTTCAAGTGTTCGATTAATTTCCTTTCATAATGAGGTGCCCATCCATCCCAGTTACTTTTATAGCAAGTGTCACAAACAGTAATGTTATATGCTGGTATATGTCTCCCCGCGTAGATATGTGGACTAAATTGGAATTCTTTTCTGCACATAAAGCATTGAAGCATGAATTTATCTTCTGACATAATATTTCACTTTCATTAGCCTTAAATGAATTTTCCCACTAAATATAATAATATACAACACGATTTCTATTTAATCTCGCGGATGTTTCCCTCAGGGCAAAAAGATGGTGGGGCAAGCCCCACCCTACGTCTGAATTTTATCAAATTTGAGATTATAAGGCAATAATTTTCAATTGATTAATGAGTTGAGATTGCCGCCCCTTCGACTTGGTTCGACTTCGCTCACCACAGGTCGCTCAGGGTAAACTTTTCAGCCTCGCAATGACAATGCTATATAGATTCTTCACTATCGTTCAGAATGACAAAGGATTGACGTTTTGTTGTCAATCCGCAAGCCAATTATAAGCGAATTCGGCCAAGTCCGACCAATCGACATCGCCATCCGGCTCAAAGTCGGCACCCAAACACCAATCGGGTGCGTGACAATCAGAATTCAGCCAGAACTGTGCAAAAGCTGCAAAGTCGCTAAAGTCAACATAATCATCGCCATTCAAATCACCGGGTAAGACCTCCGGAATGGTATCATAGAGCCACTGCGCACAAGAGCTGAGCCGAACCGCATCTAAATAATCAGGGTCGAGCACATTCGGGTCGTCTCTATCCCTGAACCATGACTGGTCAATATGTTCCACCGCTCGAGACAGGCCTGCCGCCTGCCAGGCGCTACCCACTTCGATAAACCATCCGCCTCCGGAATCGTGGTCGGCAACAGCACCTTCGTAGTCAGTAGATTGCCCTTCGCCCAAGCCGTCAAAATCGGCGATGATTATATCCGAAGTAAATCCTGCGAGAGCGCTATCGTCATTTGTATCTTGAATCATGTTAGTACCGAAACGCCTTGTCGTATTGCTTGAATTGTCCCACTGATAACCATAGGTCACACCCCCGTTCCGGAGCAGCGCTGCCCTGCCATCACCATAGCCACCCATTACGATACTTTTTCCAACCTCGTTAGTGTCCTCATAGATGTCAACGAAGTCGGCCAGATTTGCGCCAGCGAGTTTTATTATTCGCAGGTCTGCCGTACTATGGTTCCATATCTGCGCGATAGTATATGACTTGCCACCAATCTCAACCAGCGTACTGGTA
>CAZUPG010000175.1:0-4529 GCA_964622085.1 uncultured Pirellulales bacterium
AGCGGAGAAAAAGGCTATAAAAGTAATAAGAGGATTACGAAATTATTCAGTCGGAGAGATAATGGAAATACTTGCAAATAAATCGATTCAGGAACTCGAGGGCATGTGCAAGGTATTAGAGTGTAATATTAGTGGATTAAGTAGCAAGGTAAAGAAGGGTTTAAGATGAGCGTAAAAGTGAAGATTGAGATTTTACTTGCAATTTTAATAGTCCTGGATTTAGCGGCGATTTTCTATCAATTGTATAAAAAGAGTAAGGAGATGTAGAGGTGGCAAAGGGGACTGATTACTTAGATGACAGAGATAGGAAAAGTGAGATTGTTCGGAAAGATAGATCACACCGGCTTGCGGTCAGGCAGTTTTTGCAGGAAAGCTGTGAGTTGGCACGAGTGTTACCGCCTCATAAAAAGATACTTTTTCTTTTGCATTATGACAGCGGGTTTTCAGCGGCTGATATTGGGAAATTATGTAAGGTGCCGGAGAGTACAGTTAGAAGTCGGCTAAGTGTAATTTCTAATGAAATAAACGAGATGAGAAAATGTTGTGACGAGGAGAGCAAAGATGTCACTAAATAAAAAACAAACAGTAGTATTGGATATGTTGTTTTTGGGAACCGGGGTAGACGCAGCATTGGAGGATCAAAAAATATCAAGAGTGATATTTCGAGAGTGGATGAAAACAAAGCAGTGGCAAAAAGCATTTCAGGAGAGGGTAGACGATGCGAAATTGGAAGCACAAACAATTATTGCGAGTCATGTAGTTATTGCTGCGTTACAGCTTATTGGGTTAATGGGATCTAAATCCGAGACAGTTAAGAGGCAGGCGTGTCTTGATATTTTAGGGACTAAAAGTTTAGTTGAGGCCCCTGAGGAAGTAATCGAGGAACCAAAGAAAAAATCAAAGATGAGTGACAAGGAGGCAGAGGCTATTTTGAAGATGATAGCAGAATCGAAGGGGACATAGTGTGGGACAAAATAATAAGAATAGATAGTGTTCTTGATGAGATCATAATTTCAGGTGATGTGAGTAGAAAATACAAAGTCGGAAAAACGGTAAAAGTTATAGAGGCAGGATGTAGCAATGGAAGGCATAAGGTAGTACTCAGCGGTTATGTTATAGGAAACACGAGTGTAATAGTCGCAACCAATTTGTTAGAAAGTTCGGAAAATATCGGTAGGATATCATTGTATATAAGGCCGTTACCAAGTCGAGTGAGAAGGAGAGATGAGAGAGGAAGGTACAAGAAAATAATAACTCACAGGGAAGCGAGACGTAGGATAGAGCTAGATAAAAGAAGGACCCGCAGGATATGAGGACAGGAAAAATAGAAGAAGTAAGAGAGGAGCTAAAGGGTAGGAGGCCAAAGACAAGGGAAGCTCTTAAAGATTATATAAAAATCTTTTTTGGGGTAGATGTGCCTGATAATGTATTGACTGAAGGTCATAAAAGCCCGATGGATTATATTTGGCATGCTTTTGATATAGATTTCAGTAAAGAAAAACAAGATAACGGCGATTGTGTTGTTTGGGCCAGCAGAGGTGGCGGAAAAACTATGATGGCAGCAATCGCAACGGCTCTTGATTGTATATTTAAGCCTGAAATACAAGTAAGAATATTGAGCGGTTCGGGGTTTCAGGCAGGTAGAATGTATGAATACTTCGAGAAGTTTATTAGGGTTAATTACGAAGATATGATAAAGGATGTTAAGATTTGGCCTGCGAAAAAAACAACGTTTAAGAATGGAGCGATGGTAGAAGTGCTGGTCCAGACCGAAACGAGTGTTCGAGGACAGCACGTTCACAAATTACGCTGTGACGAAGTGGAATTATTTAAGCAGCGAGTATATGAAGCAGCACAGTACACAACAATGAGCAGTAAGGGTTGGATTGCAGCGAGGGAAGTAATCAGCACAAAGCATAAGCCACGCGGGCTGATGAAAAAATTAATAGACGAAGCAAACGAACTAAATCAGCCGGTTTTTAAGTGGAATGTTTGGGACGTTGTTGAGAGGTGTGAGAGAGAGTGTAAGGGGTGTCCATTGGAGGAGGCTTGTCGAGGTAAGGCGAAAAGAGCAACGGGGTATTATAAAATAAGCGATGTTTTATCGCAGCTTGAACGCGCCAAGGAAAGGTCTTTTTATTTGGAGATGTTTTGTGAGGATGGTTCAAAAAAAAAATGGGGTTGGAGAACATTCTGCCGGAGTTATTGATTATGTCAATAAATTTTATCAAGGGCAGAATGAGTCATAATGTAGGTAATGGTAAGGTGGAAGTTGGAAGGGGCATGAGTGCCGGTTTAGAAGGTTCCGGCACTTATGTTTTTTCTTGCCAGATACATAATGTGGCCTTGTGTGTCGCTTATTATGGGGATAATGGTAGGATTCGTAGTTTATGCTGTATTTTCTCCAATGGTTGTGATTATAAATACCCTGGCGGATTACGTAACGCCGTAGACGGATTAGCCACGAAGGCACGAAGTCACAAAGAAATTAAAAAGTTAAAAATTTTAGTGCCTTTGTGTCTTAGTGGCAAAAAAATGGTAAGGAGCATGGAGTTGAATTGTGAAGTATAAAAACAATAAATACCGTGGTTTCTTATTTGTCGAAATAGTGACTGCATTGGCTATTGTGGGACTTCTTTTAGTTATGTTTGCAGTGTCGCTGAGTGGATTTGGACGGTTCAATCACTATCAGTTAGTCAGACAACGCTGTATAGCAGCCGCGAGGGCAGAGCTTGACAGCGTAACTACAGTAGGTAAGCCAATCGGTGAAGAGGATTTCAAGCAACTATGGCCCAAGCTAAGCGTTTCCATTGAAAAAACAGATGGAGCCGGTCAATGGAAAGGATTGAAACTGGTAAAAGTGAAAACAAAAGCCAAAAGCTTTAACAAAGACGTTGAAGTTGAATTATCCAGATATATTCTTGTCGAAGCTCGTGCTACGCAGCGTAGCAGCAACGCTGCTTCGCAGAGTAGTAGAGGTAATTAGAGATGCGTAAGGGTTTTTCGCTTATAGAGATGTTGGCGGTGATGGTTGTTATTCCGATTGTTTTGGTTGCTCTTGCCAGTGTATTTACCACAGTTATTACCGATATTCCACGGTCATACCGTGTTATTCAGACGAACACAACGCTGCTAAATATGTTGGAGCAAATGCGCAATGACATTAATACAGCCACCTGTGCCGAGGCCAACACAGGTGCAGGCAGGGGACTGCCGGAATCATTTAGCCGGTATGCTACAAAGGATGGATTACTTTTAATTGAGATGAGCGATGCCGTGATTAGCTATCAGGTAAATCCGCCTTACGTCTGGCGGATAAAGGATGATAAAGCGCTTAGACGCGATTTAACGGCTGATGCCTGTCCCGAGCGACCTGTGGTGAGCGAAGTCGAACCAAGTCGAGGGGATGATAGCGAAGTCAAAAATACAAGGGTCTGGTCGGTACCTCATGCTAAAGTAGAATGGCAGGTCCGGAGGGAAAACGGCAAAGGTTATGCTGTGCAAGTTAAGACCCACATAGAACATAAGGTACGGGGGCATTGGGAAAGAAAGATGGCCAATTCTCATCTATATTTTGTGGGTGCTTTACAGGATGCTCTGAGGTAAACCCCGTTAGAAATTATGCTATAACGGGATAATAAATATGATACGAAAAGTGCTGATATGAACAAAGAATATTTCTAACGGGGTAAAGATGAAAAAGATAAAACGAAATGGTTTTGTTTTAATAATTGTAATTGCGTTAATTGCTGTAATTGGCCTTGAGATGTTCGTTTTAGCCGGTGGCTCGAATACTATATTGTTCCAGGCGGATACTGCGGAACTGCGGGCTATCCAGAGCAATCTCGTAGCAAGTGGTTTGGCCTGGTCTAAAAGAAATGTCAGAGACCCCCGCAGCTTCTTGCGAAGCAAGAGCGGGGGCAAACCCATAGAATTAGATGTTACCAATATGGATATTCGAGATGCAAATTTAAGCGTTGTTATAGGTGCTACAAGTGGCGAAGAGCTACAAGTACAACTAAGCACTTCGTGCAGTAAGAGCAGACAAACCCTTCGAAGCGGCGATAAATACACGATTGGCTTATGATAAACGGGAAACAATTATTAGAGCACGCCAAAGCCCAGCAAGCTACCGATATACGTATGTTGAAGAAGGCAAAAGATGAGTAAACCAAACACAAATGCACAAGGTCAAGAGCCAAGGATTTCCAGGCGAGTGGTTGGGGAAATAGTCATAGCGATAGTCGTTTGTCTCTGGATGATAGTGGTTCTTTGGCCTAGCCTTGTTCATTTGCGTGAATACCGCCGCCGAATCAGGTGTGGAGAGAATTTGACCGTGCTTGGAAAGACAATGATAATTTATGCCTGTGATTACGATGATAAGTACCCTACGGTGGATAAATGGTGTGATTTGCTTACGAAACATACTGAAGTGAGTCAAAAAGAATTTATTTGTCCATCGGCAGGAAACGGGCGGTGTCATTATGCGATGAATCCAAATGCCAACTTGACTTCGTCACCAGAAATGG
>CAZUPG010000176.1:0-4507 GCA_964622085.1 uncultured Pirellulales bacterium
TGGGAAATTGACCCTCAACCAACTCTTGAAGCCGACCAAAGCTCTCGAGAGGAAAGGTGGGGACTGGAAGACCCACGCATTATCTGGCTCGAAGAACAAAAGCAATTCGCCATCACGTATATCTCTTTCAGTGAAGGTGGCCCTGTCGTCTCGTTGGCGATTACCAAAAATTTCAAAACCTTTGCTCGCCTGGGTTCTCTTTTACCGCCAGAGGACAAAGACGCCTGTTTGCTTCCCCGCAGATTTAGGGGGCGATTTGCGTTGATTCACCGCCCAATCGTTCGAGGTGAAGCGCATATCTGGATTAGTTTCTCACCTGACCTTAAGCATTGGGGCGACCATAGACTATTGATTAGAACAAGGTCTGCCTACTGGGACTGCCATAGAGTCGGTCTGGCCTGTCAGCCAATAGAAACTCCACAGGGCTGGATGTTATTCTATCACGGCGTACGCATTACCTCAGCAGGAAGCATATACCGCCTCGGAATGGCGCTTTTGGATTTGGAGGAACCGTGGAAAGTGTTGCGACGAAGCGATGAGTGGGTACTGGGGCCGCGGGCGCTATACGAACGTATTGGTGATGTAGGTGATGTAATATTCCCCAGCGGCGCCATCGTTCATAAAGAAACCAATCAGCTCAATCTCTATTACGGTGCGGCTGATAGCACCGTCGCCCTTGCAACAGCTAATTTAAGCGATTGTATAGACTATATTATGTCCTGCCCGCAAGCAGAATAATAACAGCCGACAAGTCCAAGCGTTACCCTGCTGAATTGTTACAAACCATTCAAGGTGTCTGCAATTACCCTCGCCGCTTCCTAACTTAACACTGGCGATGTCTTTGGAATTGCCCGTCTTAACAAGAGAGTGCCTAAAAAAGCCAGATTCCAATTACTACAGAATCTGGCTTCGGAGGAGGGTGATGAAAAGCTATATAATTGCGCTCATAAGCTCCGATTATCAGATTTTAATTCTACTATAGTATAATCGAAAAAACAGTAAAGATTTCTTTAAGAAAACAATAAAGATTATTAGAAATTTACACCTTTATTAGCAGGTGTCAAGAATTTAATCAAAAAATCTAAAAATTTTTTGCTTTTTTCAAAATAGGCAAAATTCAACTCGTTATACATAATAAATTACGCTTGCTAAAACTATTTTGTTCTCATATTTTAACCAATAAACTGTTATTTCCTTCAGCACTATTTTCAGAAAGGACTGATTGTGGACAGCAAAGTTACGATTGCAGATTTACTAACTGCCAAACGCCAAAATCGCAAGATTGTTGCGGTTAGCCGCTATGACTATACTGCCGCAAAGCTTATCTCTCAAACCGAGGTGGAAATGGTATTAGTAGGTGACTCTGCTGCACAGGTCGTGCTCGGCTTCGATTCAACACTGCCGGTCACGATGGACTTTATGGTTGCCATAACCGCCGCAGTTCGCCGAGGAGCACTGAATTTATGCCTCGTTGCCAATATGCCTTTCCTATCTTACCAAACTGGCAAGGCCGAGACCGTGAAAAACGCTGGATGGTCCATCCCTGAAGATGGCGTCCAGATACCAAAATTGAAGCGAGCTAAGCGTATCTTGTTGCAATTAAAGCAGTTAGCAATGCTTGTATGGCCATTATGGCCCATATTGGCGTAAGGCCACAGAGCATCAATAATCCTGGACGGTTGCAGGAACTACTAAAAGGAAAATCGTAAACGCTAAAAAAATTTTCGCACTAAAAAAAAGGACCGCAAATGAAACTCGTTAGCCAAGCATCTTTTTTCACTCTGATGTGCATTACCATCAGTTGTTTGTCAGCCAACAGCCCAAGCGAAAAATTTCTCACCTATCAGGCGAGCAGCGATATATCGGCAGCAGCAGCCATCAGTGAAAATATGTTCATCGCAGCCGATGATGAGAACAACATCCTGCGGGTTTATAAAACAGATACAGGTGGCCTACCCATTTGTTCTTACGACCTAACGGATTTTCTCGATGTTGAATCACAACACCCCGAAGCCGACATCGAAGGAGCAACAATGATAGCAGACCGCATCTACTGGATTACTTCGCACGGCAGAAATAAAGATGGAAAAATCAGGCCGAACCGCTATCGTTTCTTCGCAACCACAATTAAACTCCAAAATGGAAAAGTTGCTATCACGCCTATCGGCAAACCCTGCAAAATCCTTGTACACCAAATGCTCAAGAATGAGACTGTGCGCCATTTGGAATTAGATAAAGCAACTCGATTCAATGAAATCCTTACAAAAAAAGAATGTAAGAAACTGGCTCCTAAAGAAAAGGGTCTTAATATTGAGGGGCTTTGCGCATCAGCCAATGGCCAAACACTCTACATTGGATTTCGTAATCCTCTATCCATCAACAGTAAAACACACCAACCAAACGCACTCGTTGTGCCTTTTAAAAATGCCGATAGGGTAATTGAAAAGCAAGATGAACCAATTTTTGGTGAGCCGATATTGTGGGATTTGGCAGGTCTTGGGATAAGGAGCATAGAGTATTCACCTTACCATAAGGCATATTTTATCATCGCCGGCCCTGGCGATGAGCAGCCAACATTTGCCCTCTATCGCTGGTCAGGAAAAAAGGGGGAATCACCGGTCATGGTACGTCAATTGAGTTTTGATAAAAGCAATTTCACTCCCGAGGCATTGATTCCGTTCAAGAATTCAACCGGAATCTTGCTGCTTAGCGATGACGGCAGATTGGTTATTAAAGTAGCCGGCCCACACGAGTGTATGGAAGGAAGATTTCGTGCAGACCAAACGTGCCTTAACAAATTTCTGCTCGATTCAAACAAAAAAAACTTCCGAGCAATCTGGCTAACCCCGTAAGGCCGATCCCATTAGAGAGCCTTTCCTTATTTATAACAGTGCTAATAAGCCAAAATCAGGATTCAGGAATATAGAAAAAAATAGTCTCTAACAGAGTTGACTATCAAGAAATTTTGAGTTAATTTAGAAAAGAACCATCACGAATTTGTGATAATCCGTGATTAGAAAGCGACTTAGTTTGTGGAGACGGATATGATAGAAGTTAAAGAGCTTCGTCGCTCATTTGGACCGATCGTTGCGGTTGACGGCATATCGTTCGAGGTGGAAAAAGGCCAGGTTCTCGGCCTTCTCGGCCCTAACGGAGCTGGCAAAACCACCGCTATGAGAATGCTGGCTTGCTTTCTAAAACCTGACAGCGGGATAGCTACTATATGCGGATATGATATTTTGCGACAATCCGTTGAGGTCAGGCGGTCGCTTGGATACCTGGCGGAGAACTCACCCGCTTATAACGAGATGACGGTAGGAGGGTTGTTGAACTTCGTTTGCGATGCCAGACATATCAAGGGTAACGACCGAAAACGGGCACTTGACCGGATTGTCCCGATGTGCTCTATCGAATCTGTTTACCATCAAACGATTGAAACATTATCAAAGGGATATATGCGGCGTGTCGGCTTGGCTCAGGCACTAATCCACGACCCGCAAGTCCTTATCCTCGACGAACCTACCGATGGTCTCGACCCTAATCAAAAACATGAGGTAAGGCAGCTCATAAATAAAATGTCGAAGGACAAGTGCATTATTGTTTCCACTCACATCCTTGAAGAAGTGGAGGTCATGTGTTCGAGGACGATAATTATTTCCAAAGGTAGAATACTTGTTGACTCAACACCGCAGCAGCTAAAGGAAAAATACAACTGCAATCTGGATGAAGTCTTTCACAAAATTACAAGAACTGGAACTGATTAAATGGTAATTGGTTAAATGGTTAAATAAAGTGCCTAAAGTGACACGAAGTGTCATCGCGAGGAGCTTGCCCCCAAGGGGAAGGGGCGAGCGACACGGCAATCTCGTCACTTAGATTTGAGATTGCTTCGCTTCCTCCTTCGCCAAGGCTACGGAGGACAGGTCGCTCGCAATGACGTTGCACGGCACTTTAGCTCACTAGTTACCAATTACCATTTACCACTACACAGGAGTAAAATATGCAGGGCTTTTTAGCAGTGTTCAAAAGAGAGCTGAAGAGTTATTTTACGACTCCCATCGCTTACGTTTTTCTTGTTATCTTTCTGTTTTTCTCCGGATACCTGACATTCAAGCAGGGCTTTTTTGAAATGCGGCAGGCGGATATGCGGGCGTTCTTTATGAATATGCCGTTATTGTTTATCTTTATGGTACCGTCGGCAGCAATGCGCCTGTGGGCTGAAGAGCGAAGGGTTGGCTCCATTGAGCTGTTGTTTACTTTGCCGATTACAATAACCCAGGCGGTCCTGGGAAAGTTCTTTGCCGCCTGGCTCTTCCTTGCAATTGCATTGGCACTGACTTTCCCGATGGCGATAACGGTCTGCTACCTCGGAGAACCTGACATTGGCTTAATAATCACGGGTTACTTGGGCTGCCTATTAACGGCGGGAGGTTTTCTTGCTATCGGATGTTTATTCTCGGCAGTCAGCAAGAATCAGGTCATAAGTTTTGTCCTGTCGGTGGTCGCC
>CAZUPG010000177.1:0-4479 GCA_964622085.1 uncultured Pirellulales bacterium
ACCATCATCACATCGACCTGGTCATCTTCAGCTAACAATATTGGCTTCATGCTGCCCATTTTTAACCCTCATTTCTTGTTTTGGTAATGTGAAGTAGAATGCGCTTCCCTGCCCCGGTTTTGACTGAACTCAAATCCTTCCATCATATAACTCCCCTACCTTCTTGGCCTATTCCCCCCATGTCTTCCTGTCGGAAGACAGGAGTGAGGGCTTCGACTTCATCCCGAGTCCCGTCAGCTGGGACAACCCTGTGTGCATAATCAGATGAAGTTCTGCCGGGGTGAGCTTTGTTCTGGCGGTTATGAGGAGGGATAGCCGCTCGGCTTTTAGAAGCTGCTTCCAGTGTGTTTCCGAAAGCTCCAATATTTATCCTGCGGCCATTCGGCTGGGGTTCCTTTGAAAAGTCCGACTTTGCGTCGCCGGCATCGATGCAAGGAGAATTCGGCTGCAAGTGATAATCACCCTCAACCCAAATGACGCTGCGGTCATTCGGTTCGGCGGGGACGTTCGGGTTATCAGCATCGGTCCAATAGCCCGATTTAACAAAACGGGGGTTGTCCTTAATATTGCCTATGCCCGGATACGCCTTCGGGTCGTTCGGGTTAGTTTTCTGAATACAAGAATAAGTTACGAGCGGTATGCCATCATATATCTGGGCCGACTCAACCGCCTCGCCGCTGTCTCTGTTGTCCCAAAAAATGCAATTGGTTAGCGTCGGTTTGCAATTAAAACTGGAGCTGTCGTTGTACAGCCCGCCGCCTATCTCTGCGGAGTTACCACCGAACGTGCAATTTGTCAGTTTGGGACTATTGTTATTGAACATCCCGCCACCGTTGCTCTTGGCCGAGTTGCCACTAAACGTGCAGTTGGACAGTATCGGGCTGCCTTCACGATTGTACATCCCGCCGCCGCTGCTGTTAGCAAAGTTTGCGTTGAACATGCATTTTGTCAGCGTCGGGCTGCTTCTGCCGTTGAACATCCCGCCGCCGTGGTAGTTGCCTGAGTTGCCTCTAAATTTGCAGCTGGTCAACGTTGCTTTGCCGGATAAATTGTATATCCCGCCGCCGTTATCGTCGGCTGTGTTCTCGATGAACATGCAGCTGTTCAACGTTGTTATGCCACCTTGGTTGAACATCGCCCCGCCGTTACCGTTAGTCGAGTTTCTGGTGAATATACAGTTCGTCAGCGTCGGGTTGCTATCGTAGTTATCCACCCCACCACCGCGGTCGGTCGTCGAGTTATTGTTGAACATACAGTGTTTTAGCGTCACCCTGCTGCCGTGGTAGTTGTGTATTGCCCCGCCATATTTGGCCCTGTTGTTTCTAAATGTGCAATTAGTTATTGTCGGATTGCTGTTAATGTTATGTATCCCGCCGCCACCGTAATGGCTAAGATTGAAGTTAAATGTGCAGTTTGTCAGAGTTGGTTTGCTGTTATCGTTGTACATACCCCCGCCATTATCCTTGGCTGAATTGCTTGCTAATATGCAGTTTTTAAGCGTCGGGCTGCTGT
This sequence comes from uncultured Pirellulales bacterium, assembly GCA_964622085.1. Classification (GTDB taxonomy): domain Bacteria; phylum Planctomycetota; class Phycisphaerae; order Sedimentisphaerales; family Anaerobacaceae; genus CAZBWE01. The sequence goes on from CAZUPG010000177.1 coordinate 1,513, forward strand.
TTTTGCAGAATATTGCACCACCGTTTGTTGCGTTGCCATTTATGATAGATAGACCATTTATGATTGAGTTTGCATCTTCGCCGCTATGGAAATAAAATCCCCGACCGTCGTTTTTACAATCGATAATCGTTGCAGCAATCACATCGCGCAATTGGGGATTGGCGCTCCTGACCGTGATGGCCTTGGCCTTAAAGTCGATATCCCGATTGCCGGGTCCACTGTAAGCACCTGGGCTGATAATAACTTCGTCGCCGTCGTAAGCAGCATCGATAGCTGCTTGAACTGTAGGGTATACAGATGGCACCAAAAGTTGTTTGTCATGTTCCTCTCGTGCTCCGGCAGGCACTCTGGCGAGTTCCTCGGCCTCAATATCTACTTGATTGCTAACTTCGCTAACTACACTTGGTTCTTTGTCGATGTCTTTTTCCTCTGGTTTTGCCACATCATTTGCATCGCTGGCTTTGACGCAGGGTGATTCCGCCAATAGATGGTAGTTCCCGTTGTCCGGGTCTGAAAACAATGGGTCTTTATCGAAGTTGCCGCTTCCGCCTAATATGCCTGTCCAACCCTGAATGCAACAATTGTTGACAACCGGTGTGCTGTCGAGGTTATAAATCTGGGCAGTTTCCACATCACTGCTGCTGTCGCTATTTTGCCAGAGGATGCAGTTGCCAAGCGTGGCGTTACTGTTTTCAAGATTAGATATCCCTCCGGCGAGCTGTCCTGCGGAGTTCTTTGTAAGTGTGCAGCCGGTCAATGTCGGGCTGCTCTGGTAGTTTCGTATCGCACCCCCATCGCCTTCTGTTGAGTTTTCAATAAATAAACAACCCTCTAATACTGGGGCACTGCTGATGTTGTTCATCCCACCACCGCCGCCATCGGCTGAGTTGTTAACGAACGCGCAGTTGGTCAATGTCGGATTACTGCTGCAGTTGCGCATTGCACCGCCGTAGTTTGCCGTGTTTTCTTTGAACGTACAGTTAGTAAGTGTCGGATTGCTATTTAAGTAGTTAGCTATTGCTCCGCTGTCTCGAGCCGAGTTCCCGTTAAATGTGCAGTTGTTCAGTATAGGGCTGCTATCGTCCTTGCTGTACATTGCACCACCATTCAAGGCTAAGTTTTTGTTAAATGTGCAATTGGTCAGCGTTGGGCTGCTGGTGCAATTGTATATTCCGCCACCGGTGCCACCAGCTGAGTTCTCAATAAAGGTACAATTTACCAGTGTTGGACGGCTCTGGTCGTTGTACATTCCTCCACCGAGAAGCGCTGAGTTCCTTTTGAATGTACAATTTTTTAGTGTTGGGCTTCCTCTATAGTTGTGAATACCACCGCCATTGCTGTTGGAACAACCGCCGATGATGGTGAAGCCGTCCAGTATGGCTGTTTTGTCGGTCCCAAAACCTGTCACTACATTGTAGCTGTTATCACCGTAGTTGCCAAAGTCTGGCTCATCGTCACCATTCAAATCACCGCTGAGGATTGTTATATGCACATTGATATCCCGTTCATCGTCCGACGCCAAAGTCCGGCTATGGACGACGGCGTCTGCTTTTGGCTCACCATAACCGGCGTAGCCACCGCTGATAGTTACGCCGTTTATCAGTTTGAATGTGGCTCCACGGTCTTTAGGCGTGATTGCTCTACCCTTGTCGGGTTTATAGGTGCCACTGGCCACCAGAATCTTATCGCCGCTTGAGGCGGCAGCCAGCGCATCCTGCAGAAAGTTGTAGCCATTAGCCCAGCTGGAACCATTGTTGTTCCCGGGGGCATTAGCATCAACAAAGATTTGTCTTGCGAAGCTCGTCCCAACCGTCGTTAATAGCAAAATTGATATTACAAACCAAGAGCTTATTTTCATTTTCCCGCCCATTTTAGGCCTCTTTTACTGGTACGGGCGGTTCGCGAACCGCCCCTACAATCAACTGCTTGACATACCGCTTCCCCAGCCCGAGGTAGCTGAAGACAGATACAGCATATTAAGAGGGTTCCCATTTTGCTCCGTAAGGCGTCCTGTGGACCGCTAACCGCAAAATGAGACCTCCATAAAGCGTAGATTACCCCTTGAAGAGTTGAACCCTTCACCACACTCTCCTGTAGTATTTATAAAAACAAATAGACTAAATCTATCTCAACCCCGTTAGAAAACCTGCTGCCGGTAGGGCAACTGTCAGATATCCCATTTCTAACAGGGTAAATACACACTTAATTTGTTTTTCTATACCAAGTAGTTTAGCTTTTTGGGCGTCATTTGTCAAGGGAATTCTGAAATCTTTTGGGATGGAAACATCGTGTATTTATTAGCATAATTAGATGTATGGCCGGAGGTTCCTATAAAAATATGGGTTAAGATATGACAGGCTGGAACGTCCCCGCCTTTGTCCTATAACTTAACAAATGCTGAAGAATAAAAAGACAACCGGGGGTAATAAAATCTTTTTAAGGGGCAAGATTTTTTTCTTTAATGTGGATATTCCCCATCGCCACTTACGGGCAAGGATACTCCGGCACACACATTCTGGTTACGGAGTGCATCTTTTTCCACCTAAATGCAAGCTTTTACCAATCTTTTTTTAGTTAATTGAGAACGCATAACCTTTTGTGAACCAAGAGCTTATGATATAACCATTCTACGTTCAAGGAAAATTTTAGGAAAAATGCTTGGCATATTCAAACAAATGTTTTAAACTATAGTATAAAACAGTTGTTTAAAGAGCAGAAACATGAAGTTTTCAGGTAAAAATAACCCGAGTCCTGGTTCAGATAAGCCAGTTCAGGACCGGTTGCTTGATGCAGCGGAAGAGCTTTTCTGCGAGCATGGCTTTGAAGGCACAGGCGTTCGCGAAATTGCTGCCGCTGCTGGCTGCAATCTTGCTGCGGTCAACTATTATTTTGGCGGCAAAGAAAAGTTATATATCGAAGTTTGGAGACACCATCTGCTAATTATGCGAGAAAGAATCATGACCAGTA
>CAZUPG010000178.1:0-4474 GCA_964622085.1 uncultured Pirellulales bacterium
AATCCAAGATTTGCATATATCGGGTATTTTCATTTTGTATTCTCTATTTCTTGTTGTTTTCCTCGTTGCTCACTCAATTTTACTCCAATTCTCACCAAAAGCAACCTTATTTTTTTTGCCTTCCCCCTCCCCTTTAAGTGAGGGATTTTATTCTAATACAATCTACGCATTTACTCATCTACGCTTCACCCTTCACAAGATACGAACAAAATCCGCTAACATTTAGCCCATAACGAGTTGCGGAAAACCTGTCTTGAGCTTGTCGAAAGAACCGGCATTTTTTTGCTAAAAACGCCTGTCTCTGCTTATCGTTTAGGTTATTTTGGTGGTTTTGTTCTACTGGTTGATTGAAGTTGCGGAAAAACTATGTTATTAGAGAAAGACGTGATGATTGAAATAGGAAAAGGCATATTTATTTCCGAGGACAGAATAGTCTTTAAGGCATCTCGAAGTGGCGGTCCCGGCGGACAGAATATCAATAAGGTCAACACCCGAATAACACTATTGTTCGACGTGTTGAACTGCGTGAGCTTTTCCGATACACAAAAGCAGCGAATACTCAAACGATTAGCAACACGAGCTGATAAAAACGGCGTAATAAGAGTCGTCTCACAAAAGTTTCGGACTCAAAACGCAAATCGCAGGGTTGCAGTCGAGCGACTGCGTGAGCTTCTGAAAGAGGCGCTCGAAACCAAACCAATACGGAAAAAGACAAAGGTGCCATATTCAGCTAAGCAGCGGCGTTTGGAGGAAAAGAAGCGACGAAGCCAGCTAAAACAACAAAGAGCTGAAGAGAATTGGGATGAGGATTTGGCGGATTAGGTTGCGAACAAAACCCCCAGACCACAGCCATTCGACGGTTCGACTTCGCTTAGTACAGGCAGGGCTTCGCAGGGCAGGCGTTCCAGCGACGGCTAAACAACCCCCAGGGTAAAGCTGGGGGCTAAACAGCCAGGGGGATCGGGGCTAAAAAACGCATATTCCCCATAAGCGGTTGCCCTGTCATTGCGGTAAGATAACTGCCATCGTCAAGATTTAGATTCTACCTCATGGCTTTTTAGCGATTCATCCAGATTGTAAACTTCAGGTCCTGTATAAAGCTGGAAGGACCGCATGGGCTTTGCTCTGAGGGCGCCAATAACCATTTCCCGGCAGTAAACGATTCTGTCTTCCACAGAAAGCCAGCAGCACTTGAGATTGCAGTTTGAGTTACGTACCGGACAAACAATGGGTTCGCCTTCCTCGTTTGTTAAGAAACCCTGTGCTGAAATTTTGATAGCTTTGTACTTTCTGGCCATAATCACCGTGCCTCCTACAATAAAGCTCAATACTTACAACCAGACATTCTATCAGATAACAAGACATATTGCAAGGAATTTGTGATTTATTTTAAGAAAAAAAACCGAAGTTTTTGGCTTGATAAAGGCAGGAAATCGAGGCCTGGATTTTATGGGACTGGTGTGAACCCCTTTAGAAAGAAAACTCCGCCCCCTCGGTCGTTGTAAAAAATACATAGCGAGATTGAGCAAAGCTCCACTGCTTCTGCGTAGTAGCCCGCAGGACGCCTTTCGGCGGAACTACGAAGGACGAACCGAGCTTTCTACCTGTGGCACCTGTCCCTTAGGGACAAGCTAACGGGGTTTACGTTAGTTCAACGTCAATTGGCTTTTTCGGCGGTGGTTTGGCAAAAGAGGCCAACTCTTCGCCGAGGCGGCAAGCTTCTTTCATTGCCAAGGGATGCTTTTTAATTCCACCGTAATCATCAACCTTGTTGATAAACAAATTTGCTACGTATTGCATATCCAGCACATCAAAGTAATATTTCATTGTCAGCCGGACGCTATCAAACATCTTTTTACCTTTCGTTCCCCCTACCGCTATCACCATTGCCCGCCTGTCGCGGGCGCCACTTGTAATAAGGGATTTTTTCAGAACATATTTGTTTGCCCAAAGACATTGACAGCGGTCGATAAGGATTTTTGCCTGGGCGCAGACGTTCATAAAAAATATCGGCGTAGCGAAAATCAGCCGATCCGCTTCAAGAAGCTTTGCCAATACCATTTGATAATCATCTTCAATTCTGCACTGGCCGGTCTCGTAGCAGGAATTGCATTCAACACAGGCCGAGATGTTCAAGTCGCACAAACGTATATACTCAACCTGTGCTCCTGCCGACTCAGCTCCAGATAAGGCCTCACGCAAGAGCAGGTCACTATTACCCTTAAGCCGTGGGCTTGCCGAAATGCCAAGCATTTTTATAGCCATATCAGCTTTCCCGATAACTAACGATTAAAATCAACAATATTATTCAGCATCATCCGTAAAAAGCAATAATAAATGTTCTAAATGTAGTCACAAAATACGAATTGAAAACAATTGAAAACAACAGATAACTATGCTAAAAAATACTTGATATGGGATAATAATATTCTGTCAAACGCAATTTTGTGAGTCCAAACCTGCGGTAAAACCGCAGGGTAGATAACCCCCAGCATAAAGCTGGGGGCTAAACGATTTTGAGATTGCCACGTCCGCCTGCGGCGGACTCGCAATGACGTTTTTGCGTCGCCGTTGCGGCGACAGCTAAACAAGAACCCCGCAATAAATTGCGGGGCTAAATATGGATTTTTCCTATGACAGTTCAATTTATTCTCGGTAGAAGCGGTACAGGAAAGACAAGCTATTGCGTAAAAGCAATCGTCAATACCTTGCTGGAGCCGGACGATAACCAGCCCTTACTTTTTTTAGTTCCGGAACAAGCAACTTATCAAGCAGAACGGGCTATATTATCAGATAAAAGAATAGCCGGCTACAATCGACTGCATGTGCTTTCATTCGACCGTCTTCAGTTCTGGCTGTTGGGTAAAAATACAGCCCGGCCGGCCATTTCGCGCATCGGCCAACAAATGATAATCCACAGGATTTTACGAGACAATAAAAGCAAATTAAAAATCTTTGGCTCATCTGCGACCTGGCCAGGCTTGGCTCAGCAAATGGCGCGAACTATCTCCGAGCTGCATCAGTACGCAAAAACGCCGGACGATGTCGAGCAGTTACTGAGCGAGCTGCAAAAAGACGAGCGTAATAGTTTAGCTGTCCTGAAATTTACCGATATCAGCCTGATTCTCAGAGAATATCTGGAATTTATCGAGGGCAATTTTCTTGACCCTGATGTTCAATCAATGCAGGCCTGCCGAGAGGTAGCAAACGCAGATTTTGCCAAAGGTGCAAAGTTGTGGATTGACGGCTTTGCCAGTTTTACTACCGGCGAGCTTGCAATACTTATAGAACTGCTGAAGGTTGCAGCGGATGCACAGATTGCATTTTGTCTGGACCCGACAGAGATTAATCCGGCAAAGCCGGAAATTGGTGGGCTAAAGCCCACCCTACAAGGCATCGACCCGACTGATTTATTCTATCCGACAGAATGCACATACGTTGAACTTATTGAGCGGCTAAAGAAATGCAAACTGCAATTAGCTAAACCGATAATTCTTGACAAGACGGTTAGATTTTCCTGCAGCCGAGAGCTTGCTCATATCGAGCAAAATATATTCAAAGCAAAAAAAGTAAAAATTCCGGCTGAAAATAACATACGCATCATATCAGCGCCAAATGCCCGGGCTGAGGTTCGATTTGTTGCACAACAAATATTGCGATTGGTCAAGGAGAAGGATTATCGATATCGTGACATTGCTGTTATTGCATCGGATATCGACAGCTACGAACATTATATAAGGGCCTACTTTGAAGATTGTCGTGTTCCATTTTTCATCGATAAGCGAAAGCCGTTGAACCAGCACCCAATCGTACAGCTAATCTGCTCGGCTCTGCAGGTAATTACCGGCGGCTTTTCGCACAGCGATATTTTCGCTTATCTTAAGACCGAACTGGTGCCGATTCAAAGAAGCGATATTGATCTACTGGAGAATTACTGTCTTGCTTATGGAATAACAGGCGATGACTGGCAAAGCAATATCGAGTGGCGTTTTGCCGGTGATAACGATAAAAATTTCGACGAAAACCAGATAAACCAAATCCGACGAAAAGCCGTCAGTACCTTACTTAAACTTCGAGACTCGCTTTGCCCGCCAGACGAGCCCGAAAAAAAGGTTACTGCTGAGGATTTCACACATACTATTTTTGCTTTTTTAGATGATTTGCAGATTCGCCAGGGGCTTGCAAGCCGTATCGATGAAGCGACGAAACGAAAAGATTATTCTGCGATAGATGAGCATCGGCAATTTTACGATAAGCTTATAAATATATTCGACGAGCTTGTCGAGGTCTTTGCCCCGTTAGAAATTCCAGAGCGCCCAGGACAGCCAAAAGAAGGAAAATTTCTAACGGGGTTTGCCGGGCAGCAGATGACCTGCCAGGATTATCAAGCGATTGTAGGCTCTGCTTTGTCTCAGTTGACGCTGGCTTTTATTCCGCCGACTCTGGACCAGGTCCTGGTTGGTTCGATTGAGCG
>CAZUPG010000179.1:0-4449 GCA_964622085.1 uncultured Pirellulales bacterium
TTGCCGTGCCGAAAACGGTTATTATCTTTTTATTCATTGCCCTTGTTGCGAGTGTAATTCAGAAGTCCAGCCGAAAGTAGAATATCCCTATCTCTACTTGAAAGAACAAGCTTTGCGGTAAACTCATCGGGACTCCGGCTGGGCCTTCGCCCAGACGAGAACGAGCTTCTCTTTCTGGTAATCTTAACTTCATCACGGCTGCTTATAGCTTCGAGAAGATTGTCGATTACCAATTCGTCGCCAGAGTTGATTTTTTCATAATCGGCCGGTTCGGCGAATTCCAACGGTACGATACAGAAATTTATCAGATTGGCCCTGTGGATTCGCTCAATACTTTTGGCGACCACTACGCGCACACCGAGATACATCGGGCAAAGGGCAGCGTGCTCTCTTGAGGAGCCCTGGCCGTAGCTTTCACCGGCCACAATGATACCGGCGATGCCCTTTTCTTTTAGCTGCAGCGCTCGTTCGGCGAAAGTCGGCTTTGCCGGCTCGTTGAAACAATTGAAGACCACCTTTGAGTACTCGGGCACATTTGAACGCAGCTTCAGATAAGTACCAGCGGGCATAATATGGTCGGTGGTTACCTTATCGCCACATTTAATTAAGACCTTGCCCGTAAGTTTCTGCGGTAGTGGTGATGGCGGCTCCGGCACAACAATTGTAGGCCCACGCAAGACCTCTACTTTGGCTGCCTTATCTTCACTCAAAGGCAGCTCTATCATATTGTCATTGCCGTCAGGCCACGGCGTGCCTGCCGAGCCAGGGATGATAAATTCGTCCGGCAGTTCAACTTTCGGGTATTCAATTCCGAACAGCTTCGGCAAATCACGTGGGTCGGTTACTCGGCCGGTCAGCGCTGAAGCGACTGCTGTCTCGGGGCTGACCAGATAGACCTTATCACCTGCTGTTCCACTTCGTCCGGCAAAGTTTCTGTTAAACGTCCGCAGACTCACTACTCCGTCAGCCGGCGAAAAACCCTGACCAATACACGGGCCACAAGCCGATTCGAGAATGCGAGCACCGGCTGAAATCATATCGGCCAGCGCATCATTTTCTGCTAACATATTCAAAACTTCTCTGCTTGCCGGAGCGATTGCAAATTCGACCATATTGTTTATTCGCCTGCCCTTTAATATCTTCGCCACCATTATCAAATCAGCGAAGCTGGAGTTAGTGCAGCTACCTATGACAACCTGCCCTGTTTGAATGGCGGCAATTTCCCTGACGGTTTTGACGTTATCCGGCGAAGACGGGCAAGCAGCCATCGGTTCAAGCTCGGAAAGATTTATCTCGATGATACGGTCATATTCGGCGTCTGCATCGGCTGCTAATGACTGATAGTCTTTTTCTCGCTTCTGAGCGGCGAGAAATTTTCTGGTTTGTTCATCGCTGCCAAAAATACTCGTGGTTACGCCCAGTTCCGCTCCCATATTTGTTATCGTCGCCCGCTGCGGCACAGACAGCTGCGAAGCGCCTTCGCCGAAATACTCGACAGCCCAGCCGACATTGCCTTTGGTGGTAAGAACGCTGAGCAGTTTCAGAATTACATCTTTTGCAGCCATCCAGTCTTTGAGTTTGCCAATAAGTTTTACACCGAGGACTTTTGGGCAGGTAAGGTAGAATGGCCCGCCTGCCATAGCTACAGCTACATCCAGTCCGCCGGCCCCGATGGCCAGCATACCGATTCCGCCGGCAGTCGGGGTATGTGAGTCGCTGCCCAATAAAGTCGCCCCAGGCTTGCCGAACCGCTCCAGATGGACCTGATGACAGATACCGTTGCCTGGGCGCGAGTGATAAGCCCCATATTTTGCGGCTACCGTCTGCAGGTACAAATGGTCATTGTGGTTCTCCGGCCCAAACCCTGCTATATTATGGTCGATATAGCTGACCGACAGGTCGGTTTTAACTCTGGCCACACCCATCGATTCGAACAATAAAAACGCTGTCGTGCCGGTAGCATCCTGTGTAAGTGTTTGGTCAATCCGAATGCCAATGGATTGGCCCGCAACGAGCTTGCCATCGACCAGATGGCTGGCAAGTATCTTGTAAATAAGTGTTTGCCCCAATTCTTAAACTCCCTGAAACTAAAGCATATAATTTAACATAAACTGACCGATTTGATAACAGTGATAGTCGTAACCACTTTATTTATAATAACATATAGTACTTTGTCATTCTGAGCGGAGCGAAGAATCTGGCCCTCGATAGAATGCGATTATTCGCTGCTAAGGCCAGATGCTTCGCCTTGCGGCTCAGCATGACAATAAAAAACGGTCAGTTTGAGAATCTAACATAAATGCTGGTTCAAGACAAATCACAAATAAGACAAAAAATCTTGCCCGCCGTTTGGCGGGGATGTGTTTCACTGATTACCATCTTTTTGCTTAACGAAAGATTTGACAATATGTTGAGGAAATTGCTATATTGCAGGCGTATAAATGTGTATGCGCCCGTAGCTCAGCTGGATAGAGCAACGGATTTCTAATCCGTAGGTCGCAGGTTCGAGTCCTGCCGGGCGTGGTTTTGATTGGTCTTCATTCCATTTTTAGCAGGTCTGGTCGGTATTTTTTTGTTCGTTCGAGTGCCTGCTGGTGCCGCCATTCTGCGATTTTTTTATGGTCGCCGCTTAAAAGAATGTCAGGTACCTTCATACCCCGAAAGACCTCCGGCCTGGTATATTGCGGATATTCCAACAGGCCTTGACTGAATGAATCGTCTTTCGGAGAATCTTCGTCACCAAGGGCGCCGGGCAATAATCTGACAATGGTATCGATAATAACCATAGCAGCAAGCTCGCCGCCGCTTAGGACGTAATCGCCGATGGAGATTTGCTCGGCGCCGAGGCCGATACGGATACGCTCATCGAAGCCCTCGTATTTGCCTGCTATAAGTATGAGCCGCTTTTCTTTACTCAACTGGCATGCTTTTTTCTGATTGAATTTTTGTCCCTGAGGGGTCAGGAGGATTACACGGCCTTTTTCAGGTGAGAGTTTCTGGACGTATTCATCGCAATCGAAGACCGGCCCGGGCATCATAACCATACCCGGCCCGCCGCCATAGGGTTTATCATCGACTTTTCGGTAATTATCGGTTGCGAAGTCTCTGATGTTTGTCAGAACGATATCAATCAGCCCTTTGTCCTGAGCTCTTTTTAATATAGAAGTGCTCAGAGGTGAAACAAACATTTCCGGGAAAAGCGTAAGAACATCAATTCTCATTTTGCTCTGTAGAAAACACTAATCCACAACTCGTCATTGCGAGGCCTTTTTCAAAGGCCGTGGCAATCTCAAACGCTTGAAAATGGAAGTTATTGTTGTTTTTCCTCGGAGGGTGGGTGTTCCGTGGCTTCGGGTTGTTCTTTGTTTGAGGCCTCTGGTTCTGGTTTTGGTACTTTCTTTTTTCGGATAGGTTTTGTTTTAGCTTTGGCCTTGTCTTTAGGTTTGGCTTCTTTCACTGCCTCCGCTTCGGCTTTTTCTTCCGCTGGCTGAGCTTCGGGTTCGACTTCTGGCTTTTGTTCTACTGTTTCAGTCTCAGCTTTTGCCGGTTCTTTTTTAGCCTCAGCTTCGACTTTTTTTTCAGGTTCTGGCTCGGACTTTTCTTCTACTGCTTCAGTTACCACTTCGGGTTTCTGCTCAGTCACTTCTTCAGCGACTTTGGGTTCGGCTTCCGGTTTTTGCTCGACTTTTTCTTCGATTGCTTTAGGTTTCGCTTTTTCTTTGGCTGGCTCAACAGGTGGTTCGGTTTTTGCTTCGGCTTTGGCTTTTTCAGGTTCGGCCTTAGCTTTTTCTTCAACTACTTTAGCTTCCGTTTCGGCCTTTTCTTCAACTACTTCGGGCTTTGTTTTTTCTTCGGCTGCCTCAGCAGGCGGTTCGATTTTTGCTTCGGCTTTGGTTTTTTCTTCTGCTTTGGTTTTTTCTTCTTCCTTGGCTTTTTCTTCGGCTTTGGCTTTTTCCTCTTGCTTGGCCTTTTCCTCGGCAGCTTCAGCCTGTTTTTGGGCAGCTACTCTTTCGGCTTTATTGAAAAGTTTACCTTTTGCTCTGGCAAAAGCTTTTGCCTTTGCTCTGCGGGCAGCCTGCTGCTCGGCGTATTTGTGCTTGATACCATGGCGCAAAAGGATTTGCGAGACGGCGTCAGAGGGTATTGCACCTTTATCAAGCCAATATTCGATACGTTCGCGGTTTAGGATGATTTGTTTTTCAGGAACTTTTTCAATTGGGTCGTAATGGCCGAGCTTTTCAATGATTTTCCCATCCCTTGGATTTCGAGATTCGACCGCATTGATTCTAAAGAACGGCCGATGCCGCCTGCCTAACCGCATCAATCTTAATTTTACTGCCATAATCTTTTCCTCTTCTTAATAGTTTATAATCAATTTCCGGGTTCTACCAATATCCCGCGAACGCGTTTATTTTGTTAAATCCAACAGTTTCTTCTCGATTTCATTGT
>CAZUPG010000180.1:0-4428 GCA_964622085.1 uncultured Pirellulales bacterium
GCATCAAATTGCTCCCATTGACCAGCTTTTACGCATTTTAATAAACAGCTTTCACCCACCGCATCTGCCCAAATATACTTACCAGCATCCTGTTGTGTGCCATTTATTGCAATAGTTTCCGAACCATAAGGGTCGATACGCAGTTGGTAAGCGACCATAACGACAAACCTATATTCAAAACCAGGAATTGCAGGAGGCAAAGATAGCATAATATCTTCGAGCGCTCCTTCGTTCGTATAAGTATGGCCGCTTTCATAGGGTCGGACTGTGGTATTGGCTGTGCAGGCGGTTGGCATGAGCGGGTGATTGTTTCTAAAGGCTGGAGTGTCTATGCCGCCCGATAATGCGGTCGGACCAAAAACCTCAACTATGCCAGACCCATCTCCATCAGCATAGGTATAAGAGACTAATTTCGCCACTTCGGGCTTTGCGTCGAGCCAATTCTTAACATTCGCGGCGGTAGATACTCCTGCGTTGAGTTTGACGAGGATGGCATAATCGGTTACGTATACTCCACGTATGTATGAAAGTGGCTCATGCCTGTACTCAATTGTGATATTACTACCCGTTTTTCCGTAATTTTTTGCTGTATATGCGATGTCATTGTTGGCACCTGCGAAGGCGGTCGTATAAGTAGCTTTTGCTTTCTCATCAACAAGATTGATGATGGTTGAGCCAAACAATGCTCCTGAAGCTAATTTAGAACCGATGGCGCAATTTATAATCTGCCCGGATAATTTACAGCTCGCATGCCCTGAGCCGAAGGAGTTTCCGCCTTTTACGATACAGTCTTCAGCGTATCCTGAGAATGTGCCATAATAGGAGGCGCCGTCTTTGAAGCCCCCGAAACAATGAAGCCCGCCAATACACCTTTTTGCTATACCGGAGAAGGCCATGCCCATGGCGTAGCTTTTATTCCCAGCTATACAGTCTTCGAGCGTTCCAGAAATGTTACAACCATAGGTTCCGCAACCGCCGAAGGATTCATTTCCCCCAATACAGTGGCGAAGTGTGCCAGTAATAGCAGCGCCTGCAGCATCTCCGCCAAAAGCAGAGTTACCAGCTACACACCAATCCATAATAGCGCTTAAATTTTTATTAGCGGCCACTCGCCAAGATTGACCAGAAGCTATACAATAAGACCACGTGCCACCAATATTTTCAGTTCCATAAACTCCATTATAAGGAGTGACGCTAAATCCCATATTTGTGTATATAGAAGGTGAATTATCAGTTGCAGCTATTTCAAGACCAATATCACCAGAGGCACTTCCAGTATTTTTAATGATAAAGCCACGAAGAATCACATCATTTGCAGTTTGAGAAATTGTAGCACCACCAGTAGCTCGACTTACAATTGTATCTTTAGAATTGCTTGATAGAGACACTATATCTACATAGTTAGTATCCAAAATCCAAGTAGAAGTGAGTGTATAAACACCAGGAGTCAGAATAAGTGTACGTCTGTTAGTGGCAGACAGAACTCCCATCTGTGTATCACGGTCAGATGATTTTAGCCAGTTATATTTAGCTGTTAAATCGTCTTTAGGACTTACTGAAAGCGCATTGCTCTTTGACTCAAGTTTTAACCAAGGATAAGTAGACTCTATAAGCATTTTTATTACCCTTCATCCCGCCCTTTGCAAGGGCAGTGTTCATTTATGCTTCTTCTGTCCATGTTCCATTCTTTGCTATTGTTGCCCAGTTGCTGTTAGAATCTGCTACTAAAGTAATACAAGCACCTATGGTATTGGCTGACTTGTATTTATCAGCGGTTTGGCCGCTATCGTCCCGAATAGTCGCTGTGCCGGGGTCAACCCGCAGCTCTTGTGCTGCCTGGACCGCAAAAGTAAATACCGTACCAACTGATGCCGACTCAGGTAGTGTAAGCGTTATTGTTCCGGTAGCGCCGAGATTTGTGTGAACACTGTCGGATTCGGCTTCTATTAATGTGTCATTTGTAGTATGTGCCTCAACTATCTTTTTGATTCCGCCAGCACCATACGGCATCACAACATTATGACCAGCCCGGCAATCCGTTATCGAGTCGATATCACCGCTTGATGCATTTACTATCGCAAGACGAATATGAGGTGTCTCAGCCATATCCGGAAAGTCGCTGTATTCGTCTGTGACGAGATTGCCAGTCGAATCCAGATAGATATAAATTGCCTTATCATCCGCTAATGTATTACCAGACGAGCCGGGGAAGCTAACCAGTTCCGTTCCCAGCCAGAACGCCCCCGCCTTGACACCGATATCCAGTCCGCCCTCGTCATAGACCCGCAAATCATTTGCCCGCCGTGCAGAAAGCAACAGCCGATACAATAATTTCCGAAAGTGAAGATAATAAGGCGCTGTACCTGTCGGTATATACTCAACGCCCGTCTCACTATCGGATTGTATATTTAACAACTCGTTGTCAGATGGATATACTTCAGCCATTTTTTTCTCCTTTACCCCGTGAGATAATTCCCAATTTGATTATATCTCACGGGGTGAACCCTATGAAATGCTCAATACCAATTGATTCATTTGTTTATCGAACGAAGAAATACTTACCTGCTCAGCCGGTTTTGGTAGTGGTGTTACTGTAACCGGCTCACTTTCGCTGGAACCGCTTTGATTGCCAGCTTCATCAGTTACTTTGACAGCAAATTTGTAAACACCCGCCGAAAGTTGCGGACTTATCCACTCAAACGTATCAGCGCCAAGGCCGAACTGGCCGTGGCCGAAACTACCTTTCCCAAAACCGACCGCTGACGATGAATCGTAACCAAAATCACTTCTGCCAAAGCTGCTCATTCCAAAGCCCGCCTTATCCTGCCACGCAGGCCAGATTCTTACCGGAGAATCGTTAAGCGGATTATCGTAATCTATTTGCCCAGTGCCGGAGTCAAAGTAGAATTGAGCGGTTGCGCCAATCGGCAAATTCTGACTACGCAGCACACTGATTCTTACCCGACCGCTTAGACCGGCCGGGTAATCAATCTCATTGCTAAAATCAGTATCCACTTGCTCAGCTTCAACGGCGAAAACCTCAATCCTGACCGGTGTCTCTAAAGATGTCGGTATTGGAACGAGCATCTGTCTTTGCTGACTGTCAAGTGTTGCCCCTGCATATCGGCCGTTGACATAAACCTGACAAAACTTATCACTGAAGATCGAGCGCCACTTCACCAATGCCGTCCGAGGACTTGCGATATATCCCCCGCTTGCCCAAATACCACGGGGCAGCTCAAATACCATTACGCTTTCAATAGCAATGCTAATAAGTCCCATTACCGCTAAACCTTTAGCTGTGTATAAAGGATTTCATAATCGACAGCTACACCACTTCCGCTCGTTCGCTCATTACTGACCTTGAAAACATCCATCCTTATATTGTCAAGACTCTGGCCATTACTTCTTGTCATCGTGTGCGTATCACCATCCATATAAGCTGATATCGCATTGATTCTGGCATCCATTTGCGCCCGACTTTTCGCCCGCAACACGCCCTTTTGTTTTACCTGCCTTGCCCGCTGGCCCAGGTCGATACTAAGCACACCGTCCAGTCCCGGCATTGCCCTTTCCACGGAAGCTCGCTTTATACTCGACGCCTCAATCTCTAATCCGCCTGCGGCGGACTCGTCAAACAAATCTTGTCCATCCAAAGTTACGTTCATTTTCAGTCCCGCACCAACCTTACAGATGCACCGACTCTGGTAACATCAGCCACTCCATCGCTGCCGACATCGATACTGAGCCGACATCGCTCTCTTGCCTTTTCAAAAAGCTTTTGATAGTAAAAACTCTTCTTCCAGAAGTTCTCATCTTTCGCCTGGCTGGCTAACATTGCATACACGCTTGAGATAACTGCAAAGACCGATGCCGCCCTTAAGACATCCGTGTTGAGAATATCCTCAGCGGAATAGTCACTGGCAGGATTACCCGGGCGAATACCAAAGTATTCAGTCAGCCGAAATTCCGCTTCGGCGGTCTGTGGTCCGAAGGTACTGATGCGATAGGATATGTCAGTCGCAGACGGTGGCGCTATCGACTCATCATCCGAGTACATCCTGATTACTGAAATGCTAAGCTGTGTTGCCGAATCCACAGAAACTATCTCATACGCCCCATCAAGCGAACTTAATCCGCCTACGGCGGACAAGTCCGCAGACTTCAGGTATATAACACCACCGCTACAGACCTGCGCACTTATAAAATCTGCACCGCTTGCGGTAAATGTCGTTCCAGTGAGAATTCCGCCTGTCCCTGCTGTTAATACCTGCCCCGGCAGATACAGCTCCGTGAAAAGTATCGGCTCATATTTCATAATATCAGCATCGTTTGAGAAACTAACCATCTTATATCCTTTCTTGATAGGGGATAGAACCCCACGTGAAACGTGGGGCTAAATATTTAGCCTGCGGTTTTACCGCAGGT
>CAZUPG010000181.1:0-4409 GCA_964622085.1 uncultured Pirellulales bacterium
GTCCGCCTTTTTTCTGGCGGCGTATTCGACCGTCAGCCCCTCGAAACTCTCGACCAAGACACCGGCCATCTGCCTTTGACGAATGATTTCATCTATCATTTCCATCCGTTCTTCGGGGGTAAAGAGCTGGTTTTTGACCGGGCTTTTGCCGACCGCGATGATGAGCTCGTCGAAGAGTTTCATACCACGCTCGATAACATCGAGATGGCCGTTTGTAATCGGGTCAAATGAACCTGGGAAAACCGCCCTTACAAATTTTCGACCCATCAGCACACTCCTGTATTAATTGCTCTTTCAGCGAGCAGAACCCCACGTGAAACGTGGGGCTAAATATTTAGCCTGCCGTTTTACGGCAGGTCTTCGAGTCACGTGAGACAGACCACTAACTTGATAGTACGGGGCTATTATACTTCTTTGGTAATCACAATCAAAGACTTATTCTTTTTCGCAGGCGATTATCCGGCTTTATTCGGTTTGTTTTTTCCCTTGGTGAGTGTAACAGGAATGTCGAGCCAAAAGGTTGAGCCCTTACCCGGCTCACTTTCCAGGCCGATACTACCTGCTAACATAGTGGCTAATTCCTTGCTGATGGCAAGGCCGAGACCGCTGCCGTTTGTCTGGCGGGTTAAAGAGCCGTCAACCTGCTGGAATTTTTCAAAGATTTTTTCCTTGTCGGCCTCGGCGATACCACAGCCGGTATCGGTAACCGCGATGCGAACCGTACTTTCTGCGAGCATCTGTGCTCGAACTTCAATTCTACCCTGCTGAGGAGTGAATTTTACGGCATTACTTATAAAATTGTAAAGTATCTGCTGGACCTTGCCGGCATCGGTCGAAAGTGTAGGAATATTATCGTCGACAACAAGTTTGACTTTGATTTTCTTCTCCTTCGTCTGCAGAGAGAATTGTGCAATGATGTCTTTAATAAGCCCTTTTATAGATGTTTGTCCAATATTTAGCTGGATTTTTCCGACCTCGGTCTTTGCCAAGCTCAGCAGGTCGTTAATCATATTCAAGAGGCGGTTTCCGCTGGAGATGATATTTTCAGCGTACCTCCTGTTTTTATCCTTTTGTAGAAAACCGGTTTTGTCTCGCAGAACTTGTGCAAAGCCGAGTATCGCATTTAGCGGCGTTCTAAACTCGTGAGAGATATTGGCTAAGAATTCGCTCTTTAATTTATTGGCTTTGAACAGCTCAATATTCCGCTCGGAAAGCTCGACTATTTTGTCATCGAGTTGTTTGTTTGTCTGCCGTAGTTTCTCCTGTGCAACCTGCAGGCCGTCGAGCATATTGTTAAAGGCATCAGCGAGCTTCTCATATTCGTCACCCGTTGTTATCGAGCTTCTTATGTCGAGGTTTCCTTCGGCAACGTTGTTCGCCAGGGCCCGCAGCTGCCGGATGGGCCGAAGGATTACCCGCTGAGTTATCATATAAAAGGCGACGATGGCTCCGGTGCCGCCAATCAGACCCGCAACAATTATCCAGAGAAGATTCATAAGGGTTGTTTTGCTGATTTCGCCGGCTGGTCGCTGAATAATCGCGGCGCCGACGGCCTCATTTTTGCTGAAAGGACTGGCAGAACCCTGCGGATTATGACAGCTTATACAGCTATCGGCGGCCCTGAAAATTCGTACGTAATTGCTGTGCAGGACACCGTCATATCTGGTAAAAATAATGTTATCATCTCTGCTCTGGTCGGCTTTTAAGAGCTCAACCATTTTCTTTTGCTCGTCGGTCAGGGCCTGTCCACCTGCGGCGGACTCATTATCCCGCTGGTTTGTGAAGCGATTCCACAGCAAATCAGAATCGTTCACATCAAATACTGCGCCGATATTGTCCAGAGCCGGCAGGGTTGTTTCACCGGCTTGCTGTCTCTGGAAGTGCCGACGCAGCAGTATCTGAGATGCGGCGCGCCCTGCATCTAAAGAGGCCTTTTTTGTCAGCTGGCTCATCCAGATATATGGTATAAGAAGAGCAAGAGTTAAGACAAAGACCACCGCTGCCCCAAAGGTGAGCCGTACCTTCTTTGCCAACGACAGCGGCGTTAACCGCAGTAGCTTCAAAACCCTCAGCCAAATGCGTTTTAAATTAAGCCGCATTGTTTAACACTTAAAGGTTTAATAGCCCGCGCTTACGCTTGGGCCTCTGTCCTCTGTCCTCGATTTTGTGCGAGTGTCTCTGCGTTCGCAGGTTCAGCTCATCAAGTTGTTTTGCGTCCACCTCGCTGGGCGCATTGGTTAAAAGACACTGGCCCCGCTGAGTCTTCGGAAAAGCGATGACGTCTCTTATATTATCCGTGCCTGTAAGCAGCATAATCAATCTGTCCAGACCGAGGGCAATGCCGCCGTGCGGCGGAGCGCCATATTCCAGGGCCTTCAAAAAGAAACCGAACCGCTGCTTGGCCTGCTGCTTTGAGATTTTGAGCAGGTCAAAGACCTTCTGCTGAACTTTCTGGTCGTGAATACGAATGCTACCGCCGCCAATCTCACAGCCATTGACGACAACATCGTAAGCCTGAGAGCAGGTATTGCCGGGGTCGGTGTCAAGCTTTTCGATATCCTGCGGCACCGGAGATGTGAACGGATGATGCAGAGAATTATATCGCTTTTCATTCTCATTCCATTCAAACAGCGGGAAGTCCACTATCCAGAGAAATTCAAATCTATTCTCATCGTAGAGTTTCAGGTCTCTTGCCAGCTTGCATCGCAGAGGCGCCAGGGCTTTGTTGGCGGCTGATTGCCTGTCGGCGACAAATAAAAGCATATCGCCATCTTTTGCGTCGAAGCGTTCGATAATCTGCTGTTGCTGTTCGGAACTGAAGAATTTGGCGGAACCGCCGGCCAATGTTAGTTTTGAGTTTTGAGTTTTGACCTTTGTCCAGGCCAATCCTTTAGCGCCGTAATCGGCTACAAAATTGGTTAATGTTTTTTCGATGTCGCTTCTGGAGTATTTTTCACCGGCTGCGCAGAGTCCATTCACGATGCCGCCCTGTTCGATTGTTTTGGTAAAGACGTTGAAAGTGCTTTGTTTTGCGATATCGGATATATCCTTTAGCTTCATACCGAAGCGCAAATCCGGCCTATCTGTGCCGTAATCGTCCATCGCCTCTTTATAAGACATCCTCCGCATTGGCACCTTCACATCCACATCAAGAATCTTTTTGAAGATTTTTGCTACAAGATTTTCGTGGACGCCGATGACATCATTGCTATCGACAAAACTCATCTCGACGTCTATCTGAGTAAATTCTGCCTGTCTGTCTGCCCGTGGGTCTTCATCTCGGAAACAGCGGACTATCTGGAAGTATTTATCGATACCGCTTACCATTAAGATTTGCTTAAACAATTGCGGCGATTGAGGTAGTGCATAGAAGCAGTTCTGAAGCAATCTGCTGGGTACGAGGAAATCCCTTGCTCCTTCAGGAGTGCTTTTTGCCAGCATCGGTGTTTCAATCTCCCAGAAGCCCAGCGCATCGAAATAGTCCCGCGCAATTTTTGTTACGCGATGTCGGATTTGCAGATTGTGCTGCATTTGCGGCCGACGAAGGTCAATGTATCGATTTTTCAGCCGAAGCTCCTCACCGGTTTTCTCAGCGCTATCGATTTCAAAAGGCGGAGTTTTGGAGATATTTAGGATTTCCAGTTTCTCGACAGCCACTTCGATTTGTCCGGTGGGCATCTTGGGATTTGCCATACCCTCGCTTCTCGGCTGAACAATGCCTTTTGCTGCTATTACCCATTCGTGGCGAACCGTCCTTGCAAGCTTATGGACATCGGGTTGAGTTTCAGGATTAAAGACCAGTTGGGTCAGGCCATATCTGTCGCGCAAATCTATGAAAACCAAATTTCCGTGGTCGCGATATGACTTAGCCCAGCCGGCTAATGTTACTTTTTTGCCGGCATCATCCAGCCGAAGCTGGCCACAAGTATGTGTTCTTTTAAGCATCACAACATCTCTCTAAATTCGTTTCTTGTGTCTGAATTTACTGAGCAGGTTCTTTATAAGCATCTGTTATACGCGTCCTTATGATAGTGCCGGGCAGTTATTTCGTCAATAATTGGTTTTGGAAATTAGACTTTCGATGGTTGTATGGATTCTGTCGGCAAGGCCAAATTTGCTTCTTTACATCAGGAATTGTTATAGAGATGTAAGTGCAGGCCGGAATTAGACTTGTTGTTTTTTATGTTTTTTTATATAATACTTGACAAGATGCAGGAAAAAGGTTATTATACAAGATGGCGAGTGTATTCAATAGCAACATTTTTTTAAATGAACTATAATTTTCGCCGGATACGAACAAATTTTTGCGAAAAACAGTATACTTTTGTAGAGTTTTTTAATATAATGAAGGTTTTGAGCATTCAACAGGGCTGGGGATATCTCGCTTTTTCCTCTCCCTCCGCACCCAG
>CAZUPG010000182.1:0-4401 GCA_964622085.1 uncultured Pirellulales bacterium
TCGATGCTTGCGACGTGAATCTGGCAGATGTCAAGAGGCTCTATATTGGCTTTGGTGACCGGTACAATCATCCGACTGCAGGTGAAGATGGTTTCGTGTACTTCGAGGATATCCGGCTGTATGCGCGCAGATGTGCTCTCTCGGAGCGTTCAGACGAGCTCATCAAGCGTGACTACGCTCCGCTCGGTGCCCCCTCCGGGGATTGCAAGGTGGACTATCGAGAGCTCGAGATAATGGCAGGCAACTGGCTTCAAAGTGGATACACCATTAATACGCTAGATCCGGGCACGAACGGTCTTAAGGCATACTACCCGATGGACAAGGGGACCTGCGAAGGATACGACCTTTGTGATGACACCGGTAATCCTGACCACCATGGGACATTTTCAAGCGAAGGTGTGGAATGGACGACAGGCCTGATTGGCCCCAACGCTATCAATGTGGACGGCGACGACGAAGGTAGAAGCAGGGTTCTAATTGGAGACTGGAATCCTGCAGAGGAGATGGGCCAACTAAGTCTGGCTATCTGGGCCAGGTGGGCTGGACAAAAAGCGGCGGAGGGGAATCCTCAGGGCTTGATTGGTAAAAGAGAGGGCTGGTCTGGCGACATGTTGATGTTCATGTTCGAGGTGAATACCAACGGCAATTCCGGTGGATTTGCTTTCCGGCAGCATAGTAGTGCAGGTACCGATGTGTATTCCCCGGAAGATATACTGGTGCCGCTTATCGGCGAATGGGTGCACTTAGCCGCCACGTTTAATGGGTCCACTGCCGTGCTCTATCTTAATGGCGCAGAAGTAGGATCCGGTCCATTTAGATTTGGCAGTAAGCCTGATGCCGGTATGGCGATAGGCAACACCACTACCAATCAGTATCATAGCGAAAGCTTTAACGGTGACCTGGACGAAGCTTACATCTATAGCCGTGCTCTGTCGCAGGCTGAGGTGGCGTACCTGGCTGATATGACCCCTGAGGACGATGAACTGTATGTTTCGCTGCCGTCACCTGCTGAGCTGTACCCTGACGAGATGGTCAACTTCAGGGACTTTGCCGTGCTGGCGGAGATGTGGCTTGAGGAGCAAATGACGCCGTAATCTGATTTGATACAATGCTAAGCTAATTTTGGCCAGTCAATTTGTATTATTCGGGGGGCCTATACTGGTTATTTCAGTATAGGCCCCTTTGCTTTTGTCGTTGGGGATGCTATTTTTTCGGTGCTTCGACTGCGCTGCCCGCTTTGCCCTAAACGTCACTTCGACTTCGCTCAGTACAGGCGGGGCTTCGCAGGGCAAGCAGCGCAGGTTTCGCTCCCTTCGGCACATCAACCAAGCTCGGTACAGGCAGGACAAGTTTCGTTAGAAAACACTGTTTGTGCTTAATTGTTCGCTTTACCCAGTTAGGAATAGCCATCTCTATACTTTTTACAACCTTATTAACCCCGTTAGATAACAGTATTTCAATATCTAACGGGGTAAAGTGAATTTTCTACCTGTGGCACAAGCTAATGTGGTTTACATTATTGCGTGTTTTTGTTAAAATGATAGTCCGGCTTGATGTTCGGCCGGAATTTTTTATAGGTAAACAATATAATCACGGATTACGTGGTTCAAAAGAAACTGAAAATGAGCGAAGAACTTTCGAAAGTCTATGAGCCGAAAAGAATAGAGAAGCTGGCGAATGAGATTTGGCTTGCCGGCGGATATTTCCACGCTGAACCGCCGGGCGATGGCACGGATGAAAAGGTCTATACAATCGTGATTCCGCCGCCCAACGTTACAGCCCCCCTGCACCTCGGCCATGCGCTGAATAACACGTTGCAGGATATCCTGATTCGCTTTCGGCGGATGCAGCAATATGCCACACTTTGGATGCCGGGGACTGACCATGCCGGTATCGCCACGCAGACGGTCGTTGAGAAACGAATCCTGTCGGAAGAAGGAAAACGTCGTACCGACTTCGAGCGGGAAGAATTCGTCGGACGTGTGCAGGCCTGGAAGGACGAATACGAGGCCCAAATCATCAGGCAACTGAAAGCGATGGGCTGTTCCTGCGACTGGCAGCGAACACGCTTTACGATGGATAAGGTCTGTGCAAAAGCGGTGCGGGCGGCGTTCTTCAAACTTTTCAAAGATGGTCTAATCTATCGAGGCAAACGTTTAGTCAACTGGGACCCGGCTACGCAGACAGTCCTTGCGGACGACGAAGTTGAGCGTGAGACGGTACAGGGACATTTCTGGTATCTGCGATATCCACTCACAGAAGCGATTGAAATTGAAGGCAAACGTGTAGAATTCGTAACCGTTGCCACGACTCGGCCGGAGACGATGCTCGGCGATACCGCCGTTGCAATGAATCCGGCGGATAAGCGGGCCAAATATCTTCTTGGTAAAAAGGTTCGTCTTCCGATAGTTGGTCGGGTTATTCCTATCATAGCGGATGAGCATGTTGTTCTGCCTGACCCGAACAGCGATGATGAAAAGGCAAAATATTCGACCGGTTTTTTGAAGGTAACCCCAGCTCACGACCCGGATGACTGGGAGATTGGCCAGCGTCACGGGCTGGCGATAATCAACGTTATGGCGCCGGATGGGTCGATTAGCGATAAGTACGACTGGAAGGACTGGGAGGATATTAAAAATCCCGATGTTGAAAATCTTATCGGGATGGACCGGTTCGAGGCACGCGAGGCCATCGTCGAATGGTTCCGCCAGGAAAATCTATTGGAGGATGTCCGCGAGTACGCCCACGAAGTCGGACACAGCTACCGAAGTCACGTCCCGATTGAGCCGTATCTGTCCGACCAATGGTATATCGCCGTTAAAAGACCTATCGAGTATCTGAAAGAAAAATTCGGCGAAGGTTTGATAGACGGAACGGATATTCCGGTAAATTCTTTAGCTGGGCTGGCTTTGAAGCCATTGCTTGACGGTCGGCTGCGATTTACTCCCGACCGCTATAAGAACACCTATCAAAGCTGGCTGGAGAACCTGCGTGACTGGCCTATCAGCAGACAGCTTTGGTGGGGACATAGAATACCAATATGGTATTGTCAAAAGTGCAATCAAGTCAGTTCCAGTCTTGATGACCTTACAAATTGTGAAAAATGTGGTTCCAATGATTTGGTTCAGGACGAGGATGTTTTGGATACGTGGTTCTCGTCAGCGTTGTGGCCTTTTAGTACGATGGGTTGGCCGGACGATACGCCGGAATTAAAGACATTTTATCCGGGCGATGTACTTTGCACTGCACGTGAGATTATTACCCTTTGGATTTCGCGTATGGTGATGATGGGTCAATACTGCGTCGGTGATATACCCTTTGGCGATGTTTATATTCACGCGATGATTCAGGATGGCGAAGGGCGCAAGATGTCCAAAAGCTTAGGCAACGGCATCGACCCGCTGGTAGCTATCAATAGTCACGGGGCAGATGCAATGCGGTTTACCCTGGCCAGTATGACTACAGATACACAGGATATTCGCATGCCGGTCATACAAATGACACTGCCTGACGGGCGTGTAGAAAATACATCGCCGAAATTTGATATCGGCAGAAATTTCTGCAATAAGCTCTGGAACGCCTCGCGATTTGCTTTGATGAATCTCGAGGGAATCGACCCCGAAAAATTTGACAAAGATAAGATGGATATTACCGACAGGTGGATACTTTCGCGTCTGGCTAAAGCTATCTCCGAGGTTACAAAGTCGTTAGAAGAATTCAAGTACAATGAGCCATTGACGCAGCTTTACAGGTTTTTCTGGAATGATTTCTGTGACTGGTATCTTGAGTGGGCCAAGCCGAGGATGCAGGATAACCAGCAAAAACCGATTGCTCAAAATGTGCTTGCCTTCGTGCTGGATGAGACGTTACGCTTGCTGCATCCGTTTGTGCCGTTTATTACCGAAGGAATCTTTCAAAAGCTCAATGAGATTGCACCAGTAAGAAAGCTAAAGGGTATAGCGGAAGCTGCCCAGACAAGTGCTTTGGTAGTGGCCGAATGGCCGCAGGGAATTGACACTATGCAGGATTTGGATGCTGAGAAACAGATTGAGGTTATACAGGCAGCAATTC
The DNA here is from genome assembly GCA_964622085.1 of uncultured Pirellulales bacterium. Lineage (GTDB taxonomy): Bacteria > Planctomycetota > Phycisphaerae > Sedimentisphaerales > Anaerobacaceae > CAZBWE01. The sequence goes on from CAZUPG010000182.1 coordinate 4,072, forward strand.
GTACTGTACGGGATATCAGGAGCAACAGGAACATACCACCAAGTGAAACGTTGGTTGTGTCCACAAAGTCGCAACAGGAAACTGTCGATATTCTAAGCCGGAATGCAGCATTTATTCAGCAACTGGCCGGTATGAAAAAATTCGAGGCGGGAACGGCAATTGAAAAACCAAAAAATGCTGCTATAGCGATTGTCGATGATATGCAAATTTTCGTTCACGATGTGATTGACCTTAAAGCTGAGCGAGCCCGGCTGAAAAAGCAAAAACAGGATATAGAAAAAGCCAAAAAGGCGGTAGAGGCCAAGCTGGACAATAAAAATTTTATTACCA
>CAZUPG010000183.1:0-4399 GCA_964622085.1 uncultured Pirellulales bacterium
CGAGAACCTGTTTCTCATAAGCTAACATCTGCGGCTCAGGCCAGGGAGCAACATTGGGCAGGTGATGATAGTCTTGAGAATAATCGGTCTCGCTGGTCATCTGACTAAAAATAGTCATCTGGCCATTTTGTTTGTCGGCCTGCAATTTTGTCCCGTATTCCATTGCCCTTTCGAGCCCAGCAATCATTTGCGCACGATTGCCACCCAAGCGATCGAAGGCACCTGCCTTTATAAGTGCCTCAAGCACTTGCTTGTTGGCAGCTCGCAACTCGACATTTTCGCAGAAGTGGAAAAGACTCTGGAATGCGCCAATCTTTTCACGAGCAGCGATTATTTGCTCAACGGCCTTCTCGCCGACACCTTTTACTGCAGCCAGGCCGAAACGTATTACACCTTTCCCGTGACCCGTATCTTGTGAATCGTGTCTCGCTTCACGCTTTCTTTCGTTATCTCTACCCCTCACTGACGTTCGAGGCTCTGTTTTCTGTTGTTTATAGAGCGGCGTAAAATCGACACCACTTTCATTAATGTCTGGCGCCCGCACCTCAATGCCCATTTCAGCACATTCGGCAATATATTCGACGACCTTGTCGGTATTGCCCATTTCATAGGTCAAAAGAGCCGCCATAAATTCGATAGGCCAATGCGCTTTCATATAGGCAGTCTGGTATGCAATAAAGGCATAGCGAGTTGAATGACTCTTGTTAAAACCATAGCCGGCGAACCGTTCGATTAGCTCGAAAATCTGCTTGGCCTGCTGACTTGACAATCCCTTATCAACACAGCCGGCTATAAATCTTTCCCTCTCCTTGGCAATAGTTCTGGCTTTCTTTTTACTTATTGCCTTAATTAGTGTATAGGCCTCTCGTAGCGGTATATCGCCCAGCCGATTACAAATCCGCATCACCTGTTCCTGATATATCATAATGCCGTAGGTTTCGTTGAGGATTTCAGCCATAATCGGGTGCGGCAGCTTCCATTTCGCCCCGTGCTTTCGGTTGATATAATCCTGAATAAGTATCATAGGACCCGGCCGATATAAGGCATTCGCTGCTATAAGGTCCTCGATGCGGTCCGGCTCCATCTTGATTAGCATGTTCTGCATACCGGCTGACTCAAACTGGAAAACACCTTTTGTTTTACCACCGGAGAAAAGCTCAAAGACCTCATGGTCATCAAGGTCGAGTTTTTCCAGGTCTATGTCTGTTCCATGAAGCTCCTTGACTAATTGTCGTGCCCGCTCCAATACGCTCAGGGTTTTCAGCCCCAAAAAATCCATCTTCAGCAGGCCCACTTTTTCAACCATAGGCCCTTCGTACTGCGTTATGATATCGTCGGAGCCGGGCGCTTTATAAAGAGGTATAAAATTTGTCAGCGGCTCATCTGCAATAACAACACCAGCTGCGTGAACCGAAGCGTGGCGGGCAAGACCTTCGAGCTTTTTACTGGTGTCAATTACTTTTCTTGTCAGCTCATTTTGCTCGTAGGCCTGTCTTAACTGCGGCTCGGTCTTCAAAGCTTTATCGAGTGTCATATCAAGCGAGAAGGGTACAAGCTTGGCTAACCTGTCGGCCTCACCGAGCGGTACACCGAGTACCCTACATATATCACGAATAACCGCCCGAGCCTTCATTGTTCCAAAGGTTATTATCTGTGCGACGTGGCCATATTTGCGTCGGACATAGTCGATGATTTTCGCTCGATGAATTTGACAGATATCGATATCGATATCGGGCATTTCGTTTCGCTGCGGATCCATAAACCGCTCGAAAAGCAGGTCATACCGAAGCGGGTCAACATCACACAGCCCAAGGCAATGCCCAACGAGCGTGCCTACGCCGCTTCCTCTGGCACCTATGGGGATATTGTTTTCGTGTGCATATTTGCAAAAATCCCACACAATGAGAAAATAGCTGGCAAAGCCCTTCGATTCGATTACATCCAGCTCTCTGTCGAGCCGGTTTTTTACTTCATCGGTAATTTCACCGTATCGTTTCTTTGCACCCTCATAGCACAATTTTGTAAGAAAGTCCTCGGCTGTTGTGCCGTCCGGGGGCTTAAAGTGAGGTGCGTGGCGCTGTTTAAGGTCAAGCTCGACATTACAGCGATTAGCGATTGTCAGGGTATTATCACAGGCCTGGCTTGTTTCGGCGAAAAGCTCACGCATTTGCTCGGGGCTTTTCAGGAAAACATCCGGCGGATAAATCATTCTATCCGGGTCATCTGCTCTTTTGCCGGTGCTTATCGCACAGAGGCAGTTGTGGGCCTCATAATCTTCGGCCTGCAAGAAGTGCACATCGTTGGTCGCAACCAGGCCCAGGCCCATCTTTTTTGCAATATCAATTAAACCCTGCCGGATGTTCGGCTCATCACCTTCGTGCTTTTGTATCTCAATAAAAAATCTATCAGAGCCAAAAATCTTTAGATAGCTTTCCACGGTCGCCATTGCTGCCTTTTCACCACCATTGGCAAGGGCCATAGGTATCTGGCCTTTGAAACAGCCCGATGTTGCTATCAAACCCTCGTTTAGCTCAGCCAGAATTTCCTTATCAATTCTTGGACGGTAGTAAAATCCTTCGAGGTAACCGCTGCTGGCGAGCTTCAAGAGATTCTGGTAGCCGATATTGTTTTCAGCCAAAAGTATCAAGTGGTATGCGGCATCGGAGATGGTGGTTTTCGTCCTGTCGCTTCTGCTGCCTGGGGCAACGTATGCCTCGATACCAATGATTGGCTTGATATGGGCTGCGATTGCCTTTGTATAAAACTCGACCGCCCCGAACATATTGCCATGGTCGGTTACAGCCACAGCGTCCATATCGAGTTTTTTGCAGTGTTTGAGCAATTTATCGAAGGCAATAGCACCATCGAGAAGCGAATACTGGCTGTGTAAATGAAGATGCGTAAACCCAGTTAGAGACCCCCTATTAGAGGATTTTTCCATTGGGCCTCTGACGGAATGGGTCTCTAACGGGGTAAGTCCTTTATTAGCCATAACTTGCGTTATCCTTTAAGAGTATGGTTAGCGTTTATATAATAGATTGGCTTGCCAGCTTTGTCAATGAAAACGCATATATTCCATTGGTAGGTCCCAAAAAAACCAAAATTTTTCGAGATTTCTCTTGACATCTCCCTTCTAAATCGTGTACATTACAATATGTTCAAGGAGGAGTGGTGTGAAAGTTTCGTAATTTCCTATCAAGCTTTCCCCCCACAAAAAACGATAAATTTGGCTCTGACAAGCCGAAATTTGACTGTTTTATAATCTAAACACGACAAGGAAGGAGAAAGTAATGAAAAAGAGATTAAATTTTGTGCTTTTAGGGACATTGCTTGTTTTGGTCAGTTCCAGGGCCCTAGGAACCACACTTTTTGTCCCAATAACGTCAGGACTCCCTTTTAGTTATAATGATATCCCTTTCGAATGGAATCGTTGTGCATGGCGAGTTCTTAAAGGAGAAGGAGAGTTTGTGCCAACTCAATCCATCGATGTCTCCGAGTACACTACGTACAGGATTCACATTATAGAATCTGCCAGTTATGCGGATAATGTTCCAGACGGCGTTACCGTCGGACATATCAATGTCCACTATGCAGATTGTTCATCAGACACCTTAGATTTAGTAATGGGTGTGAATATTGCAGAATGGGCATACGATAGACCGGAGTGTCAACCCTACCTGCAACACACAAAAATACCTCCAGCATATTCGTGGTGGACAAATCAGAACTCCTGGGACCCCAGCGACTTTTATTGGGCACACAATTTCTATGTGTCGATAGATACCAAACCAAAACCGCTCGACTACTTGGAGGTGGTGCTGGATCCAAAATCATACACTGGTCAACAATACTATGGTTATGGACCTGCAGACTGCTTTGGAATTCAAATAAATGCGATAACCTTGGAGGTGGTTCCCGAACCGGCGACACTCTTGCTGCTCGGCTTTGGCGGATTAGCTTTGCTGAGAAAACGCAGGGTGTAGGATAATTATATTTTTTGTAAAGGGACCATTGTCCCACAGGAGTTTACAAAATGAGAGCAAAAAATAGTATTAAAAGGATGAACAGAATATTACCAAATCCCGGTGTTTTAGTAGTTATGCTCGCTATTATTTTGGGAGCGGCAACACCGAAAATTGTTGAGGCAACCGAGCTATTCACTTATACCGGTGACCTTCTGCCTTCTTTGGATGGCTGGTTAATAAAAAACTATCCAGCATACGAGTCTACTGGCGCTCACATTGAAAGTGGAGTCCTGCACTTCACCGACCTCAATACCTATGGTGGCTCTTGTATTCACTATACAAAACAGTGGGACGTTACTCCACCCCTAATAAATGTTGCGGAGTTTGATATAAAAGGAGTTTCGTGTTCATCCTATGGCGGAATGTACTTTGGA
>CAZUPG010000184.1:0-4375 GCA_964622085.1 uncultured Pirellulales bacterium
TCTGCCGATTTTGCGCTCGCTTCGGATTCTTGAGGAACAGCAAAAGACGGGAACATTCAAGAAAGTCATTGGTTATGTAGCCGATGATATCGAGGGTGGCTCGACACTGTCGGAAGCGATGGGCAGATTTCCGAGAACTTTTAACCGGCTGTTCGTCAATATGGTGGCGGCTGGTGAGGTTGGCGGCGTTCTGGACTTGATATTGGCACGAGTGGCTGACTTTATGGAAAGTGCCCAGAAACTTAAATCCCGTGTTAAGGGTGCATCGATTTATCCGATTGTAGTTTTGAGCGCTGCTTTCGGCATTCTCTTGATGTTGATGACCTTCGTAATACCCACGTTTACCGGAGTGCTGACTGATATGGCGGAGGGTGCGGCGCTTCCGAGGATAACGCAAATCACGATGGGAGTAAGCAGTTGGATAGCAAAAGATTTCGGCTGGGCGGTTCTGATAGGGGTACCCTTTGCAGTAGTTTTTCTGCTGCGGGTGATAAAGAAATTTCGCACCGGCCGGTTGGTTCTGGATACTATTAAATTGAAACTTCCAATTCTCGGTCCACTTGTCGGCAAAATATCGGTTACGCGCTGGACCAGGACATTAGGGACATTGATCGGTGCGGGCGTTCCGATATTAGATGCCATCAACGTTACACGTGAGACGGCAGGAAACGAGGTTTTTGCCGATATGCTTGGCAATGTTCACAATTCCATCAGACAGGGCGATACGTTTGCCGGGCCGCTGAGGCAGTCCAAGACGGTCGATTTGATTGTATCCAATATGGTTGGAGTCGGCGAGGAGACAGGTGACCTGGATAAGATGCTTCTGAAAGTGGCTGACAACTATGACGAGCAGGTTGACGTGATGGTAGGAGGACTGATGTCGATGCTTGAGCCGGTTATTATTATTGTGCTTGGCGGAGTTGTTATGACTATCGTCATGTCAATATTTTTACCAATGGTAACAATTATCCAGTCATTAGGCAGCGGCGGGTAATGTAAGAAGTGATTGAAACTGACGTATCACGGGCTTCTAGCCCGTGATACCACGGCCAGAGATGGCCGTGGTACGACAAAAACTATTTTGAAATAAGGAGAAAGAAAATGAAACGAATCGTCAAACAATTTGATAAAAAGGAGACAGGAGACAGGAGACAGGAGACAGGAGAAAGGAGAAAGGCCGGATTTACAATTGTTGAGCTGCTAACGGTAATGAGCATTATTGTAATTCTGATCGGTCTTTTGGTGCCTGCTCTGAATATGGCCAAGCAGTATGCCAAAAAGGTAAGGCAGATGGCCATGTTTCACAGTATCGATGCTGCATTGGAGCTTTTCAACAATGAGTTCGATGGCTATCCGCCATCCGGTGCATTGGACCCAACCGATGCCTCCTACTGCGGTGCGATGAAGCTTACAGAAGCGATGATGGGCCAGGATATGCTGGGCTTTCATACGAATTCTATTTACAAACAAGATGGTACGGATACTGGCGGCACAGACTTATATCCTCCATCTCCTCCCTCGGAAAACTTAAAGGCCAGGAAAGGGCCGTTTCTGCCTCTGGAGAGCGCCAATGCCTACCCGATGGAAGATATATACGATACAGATTACACGCCATTTGACGCCAACGATTTTGTCTTATGCGACGTATATACACGAACGATGCCAAGCGGCAAAAAGGCCGGTATGCCCATACTTTACTATAAGGCAAATACAGCCAACAGTGGACACTATGACCCTGACAATCCAGGCAATCCGATTGCGCCATCCTCACCTAAAGCCGATGAAGGTAATATTTACAATTACTACGACAATCATTATTTACTAAGTTTGGGTAAGCCATGGGTATCCCAAAGCTCACCTGAGAAGCAACACAGTCTTTACGATGGTGGTAATCCCGACAGATTTTATGAGCTTACAAGAAGCCATAAGATTACAACAGCCGTCAGGCCTTACAGGGCAGATTCCTATATCCTGCTTTCTGCGGGATTTGACGGTGAGTACGGTACAGCCGACGATATATTCAACTTCGAGTGGAAATACAGGGAATAAGAAGCATCCTGGTCCAAACGTGGTAGAGTCTGCCCTGCAGTTGCAATGCCCACCGTGTCTGCGACACGTCGTGACAGGCAGAGCGGAAAAGTAGAAGCGAATTACTTATTAGAGGAGATGACAATGAAAAAGGCAATAGTTTTTGGAATAACGATGGTAGTGCTGTTAGCTGCAAATATGGTGCAAGCGGAAGGTTGTGAGATTTTAAATGGCAGCTTCGAGGATGACAGCTATGTAGATTTCCCGCCATCGCCGAATGAACCAAATGGCTGGGATGTTAATATACCGGACTATAACAAATTTGATGGATACATACACCGTGATTGGCCAACCGATGGCATCTACAACCTGACTTTGTATTCTGAATGGTTTCAAACATTTGAGATCAATGATATGGCAATAGTCTCCCAGCAGGTTGACCTGACAGATGCTAATGAAATCATCTTTGACCTGAAGTTGGGACGTTGGGAACCGGATATATTCGCTGCGGTGGTATTAATAGACGATGATGTCGTCTGGGACTCAAACGACCTCGGCTCGGGTACGTACTATGACCGAATCTATACTGTGGAAGATAAATACAGAAACGGAGCACTGCACACATTGGCGTTCGGCATAAAAGCAATAGTAGATATACCAGATATACTGTGGAACCGTTATTTCACAGACTGGGATTATATCGAGTGTACAGAATTTTGCGGAGGCGGTGGTCTTTTGGCGGGCGATTTTAATCACGACTGCTATGTCGATTACAACGATTTGAAATTGTTTGCAGATTTATGGCTGAGTGAGGTAGAAAAGTACGACAGGTACAATCTGTTTAAGGGTGACGATACAGGAGAAGATGGTGGGACAGTTACTTTTCGCGACTTTGCGGTTTTTGGTCTTAACTGGTTAGAAAGCAGCTACCCGGAATAGAATATTTTAGAACTATCGGTGGGCGCTATTTTGCGATACCAGCAAAATGACAACCCCCGGCAGAGCCAGGGGCTAAATATGAGATTCTTCGCTTCGCTCAGAATGACAGCTTTGCTGTCACTTCAGGCACTTTACACTTCTTAGTGCCTTGGTGGCAAAAACTAAACTAAAAGGAAATCTTGTTAATCCCGTCTAAAGTAACTTGATAAAAGGGGATAGCTATGGAAATGAAAAATAAAGGATTTACCCCGTTAGAAAAATCACAGGCAGATGACAAGCAACAGAAGAAACGATTTCTAACAGGATTTACGGTCGTAGAGCTGTTAACGGCTATTGCGATAATGGCGATATTGGTAGGCGTGCTTCTGCCGGCTCTAACTTATGTGCGCAATAGCGCAAAAGAGACCATGCAAAAAGCTCAGTTTGCCACGATTGAACTGGCACTGACCACCTTCAGGAACGATTACGGCGATTATCCGCCTTCCGACCCCTGTTCTCATAACACCGGCATTGCTGACTACTGCGGTGCACAAAAGCTCGCTGAAGCCCTTCTGGGCTGGGACCTGCTGGGATTTCACCCGAAATCCGCCTGGAGCGCAAACGGTCTGGATGAGAACAATGAACAGTGGTCATATGACCCCGCTCGGGTCCGAGGAGACGATACTTTGGATGAGCGGAAAGGTCCATATCTGGAGCTTGGGAGCGCAAATGCGTTCCGGCTGGGTATTAGTTCATCCGGTGATCGGGATGGATTGTTCGATTTGTTCACGATATCCTCGCCTTTGAACCCAAACAGGTATGTACTCTGTGATGTATTTGGTGCGAAGAAGATAATAATTGCTAATCCGCTTAATCCGACAATAACCACTCGTTATAATGCGGGCACGCCGATTCTCTATTTCAAGGCAGACACTTCATTCAGAGAAATAACACCTTTTGATAATAGTCCTTACAAGCCCCGCGACAATAAAGAGCTTATGGCTTTAGGCAGCCTCAATGGAAAGATACATCCTTTTTATGAGGATGAATATGGTCCCCAGGAGCCCCATTTTAGCAATTTCCTGAATTTTATTACAGACCCGAAGGCATCCGCAGCTGCTGGAGATATAGCTCTGCCTTACAGGCCTGATTCATACATATTGATATCAGCGGGCGTGGATGGCCTTTACGGGACAGGCGACGATATCGCAAACTTTTAAGACACTGACTGACACTGATTATTTTTAGACACAGAGAAAAAAAAAGATAATTAGCCGCGGATTTCGCAGATTTTCATCCTTCGCAGTAGCGCTGCTACGGAGAATGGAAACACGGATTAAAAATTAGCCACGAAAAGGAATAAAAAAATTAGCCACAAATTGGCACGGATAAAAGAAAAATTTATATATGTTTTGAAAGGGAGCTTATT
>CAZUPG010000185.1:0-4354 GCA_964622085.1 uncultured Pirellulales bacterium
TTGATACCAAAGAAAATACTTTCACCACACTACCCCTTCAAAAACTCCTTGCCGAAAAACTTGACCTAAAGAGACTCGACCTCATTGTTGAATCCGATTACAAAATGGCCAGAAGAATGAGCGAACTGGGAATGCGGGAAAAGCAATTCTTGGTTCTTACCTATAAAAAACTCTTGTCCAGCACCCCTTTTACTCAAATTATGCAAAAAATACTCAAAACTCTTGAAAATTCTTATAAATATCCCATAGACATTGAATTTACGGTTAACTTCGCAGAAGACGGAACACCTGTCATCAACTTACTGCAGTGCAGACCACTGCAGACTAAAGGCTGGCAGGCAAGAGTGGAAATCCCCTCTCAAATCCAGCCGGAGAAAATCCTGTTTCAATGTGAACGATATTTCATGGGCGGCAGTATCTCGCAGCCTGTAAAAAAAGTTATCTATGTTGAGTTCAAAGAATACACGCAATTGCCTCAATCCCAAAAGTATGAGATAGCTAGGCTTGTGGGAAAATTGAATAAACAAATAACTGATAAAGAAAATGAACCGACTATTTTGTTCGGGCCGGGCAGGTGGGGAACAACAACGCCGAGTTTAGGTATCCCTGTCAACTTTTATGAAATCAACAATATAACCGTGTTGGTGGAAATGGCCTATGAAGGTGGAAACTTAATGCCGGAGCTTTCATTCGGTACCCACTTCTTCCAAGACCTCATCGAGAGCGACATCTTTTATGTAGCCATTTTCCCCCAGAAGGAGAATGTAACCTTGAATAGAGAGTGGTTTTCGCAAACGCCCAATTTGCTAACTGATTTTCTGCCCGAAAGCGGCAGATACGCAGATGTTGTTAAGGTGTTCAAAATCGAACAAGAACAATTGCAGATTTTGTGTGACGTCATATCTCAGAAAGTTGTTTGTTTTTTCATGTAAAGAAGATTTACTACCCGTTCTAAAAAATAGAAATTTTAACTTTTAGTGGAGATTGTTCAAATGACAGCAAGCACCATTATACAGGCCGTTTACGAACAGGTCTTGAAACGCAATCCAGGCGAGGTAGAGTTCCACCAGGCGGTAAAAGAGGTTTTGGAGACTTTGGCCCCGGTGCTCGATAAGCATCCGGAGTACGTCGAGGCCAGGATTCTTGAACGACTGGTCGAACCCGAGAGGCAAATAATCTTCCGAGTCCCCTGGCAGGACGACAGAGGCAATCTACAAGTAAACCGCGGCTTTCGCGTTCAGTTTAACAGTGCTCTGGGTCCCTATAAGGGCGGCCTCCGTTTCCATCCGAGCGTTTATATTGGCATTATCAAATTCCTCGGTTTCGAGCAGGTATTTAAAAACGCTCTTACTACACTGCCGATGGGCGGTGGTAAGGGCGGGTCAGATTTTGACCCCAAGGGCAAGAGCGACAACGAAATTATGCGTTTCTGCCAGAGCTTTATGACCGAGCTTTTCCGCCATATTGGCCCTGACACCGACGTCCCTGCAGGTGATATCGGCGTCGGTGGTCGGGAGATTGGATATATGTTCGGTCAATACAAGCGCCTTCGCAACGAGTTTACCGGTGTTTTCACCGGCAAGGGACTCAACTGGGGCGGCTCACTCATTCGTCCAGAAGCTACCGGATACGGTGCGGTTTATTTCGTTGAAGAAATGCTGAAAATCAACAATGACAGCTTGGCAGGCAAAACTGTAGTGGTCTCCGGATTCGGCAATGTTGCTTGGGGCGTCTCGAAGAAAATGTCCCAGCTCGGAGCCAAAGTCGTAACTCTCTCAGGGCCGGACGGATACATCTATGACCTTGATGGAGTCCTCGGCGAAAAAATCGACTATATGCTTGAAATGAGGGCAAGCAACAGAGACGTCGTAAAAGATTATGCAGACAAGTTCGGCGTCCCGTTCTTCCCAGGAGAAAAACCGTGGAGCGTCAAGGGCAACATAGTAATGCCATGTGCCACGGAGAACGAGATAGATGTTGAAGATGCAAAGAAGATAATAGCTAATAAAGTCAAATATGTCGCGGAAGTTGCCAACATGCCTACTACTATTGAAGCAACGAAACTTTTGCTTGAGAACAACGTAATGGTCGGACCCTCAAAGGCAGTCAATGCCGGCGGCGTTGCTACCTCCGGTTTAGAGATGTCGCAAAACTCGATGCGTCTTTCCTGGACACGACAGGAGGTCGATGAGCGGCTACATAACATTATGATTGCTATCCACAAGCAGTGTTTCGATGCGGCCGAAGAATATGGTCAGCCCTGCAATCTCGTGATTGGTGCGAACATCGCCGGTTTCTTAAAAGTAGCTGATGCTATGCTCGACCAAGGGCTTGTATAAAAAAGCAGACCTTACGGTCTCTGAAAGGGCGCTTGTTACAAACAAGCGCCCTTTTTATTGACCCATCTTAAAAATAACTTTACAATTCGCCCACATGGAAAAGGATGTGGATATTAAAAAGGTTGTTAGGCAGCACGCGGAAATGGAGCAGTTTTTCACCGGCGGATTTGCAATCAAAGGTAAAACTCCGACTTCCGAACCGCCAAAACAGGAAGATAATATGACTGCTGCCGAAAAAGCTGCCGACCTTGAAAGAATCGCTGAAGAAGTTAGCCAATGTCGCAAATGCTCCTTAGGGTCATTGCGGACAAATACAGTGCCGGGTGAAGGCAATCCGAACGCCCGTATTATGTTTGTCGGAGAAGCGCCCGGGGCAGATGAAGATGCACAAGGCCGACCCTTTGTCGGAAGAGCAGGCCGGCTACTGGACAAGGTAATCGCAGCTTGTGGGCTAAAGCGGAGCGATGTCTTTATCGGCAATATCCTCAAGTGCCGCCCGCCGGAAAATCGCGACCCCGCCGCCGAGGAGATAATAAGCTGCCTGCCATATCTTCAAAGACAGATTGAGATTATAAATCCGGAGATTATCGTTGCTTTGGGTGCACATGCCGCCAGAACCTTGTTAGATAACACTAAATCCATCGGCCAATTGCGGGGTCAATTCCACGAATACTACGCCGGCCTCGGCAGGCCACCTATAAAGCTTATGGCCACATATCACACTGCCTACCTGCTGCGTAATTACTCACAGCAGAACCGCCAAAGGGTATGGGAGGATATGAAAAAGGTACTCGCCGAGCTCGGCTTGCCCATCCCTGAACACGGTAAAAAATAATCAATTTCACTGCTAAAATACCGCTTTTAAAGTCGAATCCACCCGCACAACAAAGCTGACAAGGTATTTTCCTGGCAAAAACCACCTTTTTCAGCTAAAGCCCCCCTTCCAGTGAAAATTTTGGAGATTTTTTCGGACTTTTCGAAAAAAAACCTTGACATAAGATAAAACGAGGGTAGGGTTAAATTAACTGGTACTTAAACAATCTAAGAATGGAAAGAGGTTATTTCTTCTAAAATGTTACACGAGCACTCACAAATAGTATTGTGCTGCGCGAGTGTAGTAATGAGATGTATCCTTTATTGGAGGTATTAAGGATGATGACGAAGAAATTAACTATTGTGTTTATGGCTGTAACCCTGATGGCAGGGTCAATGGCGTTTGGAGGTACCACGCAGGTATGGCTCTTCTCAAATGATGATACTACACCAGCACCTGATGTTGTCTCGAACCCCTATGGCAATCCGGAGTTGGTAGTGAAGCCATTCGCACCGTGGATTCCTTTTATCGATGGGCGCGATGGGGTGTGGCCTCTATCAGGCAAGATAGATGCTTATATTCCCAACCGGCCGGAAATCTGTTGGTGGAAAGATATTGTGATCCAGTTAACGTGGAAGCCAGCAGGTTTAACCGATGCCTTCTGGGATGATAAACCAAACGTCGGTGTTGTACCTGGTGTTGACCCATATACGTTGTATATGGAGAGCACAACTACGGCACTGGGTGATGGCTGGATGTCTTCGCTGTACGAAATTCGATTGTTCCCGAACCCACCCTGGGAGACTATTGGCATTGAGGGTGATATCCTAGTCGATCAACTGGCAATCAATACCGAGTGCATACCTGAACCGGCGACGATTTGTCTGCTTGGCTTAGGGGCATTGGCTCTGTTGAGAAAACGCAGGGTTTAAGCCAAAAAATTAAAAGAGTTTAGGCGTTTTGGTTACAAGCTACAAGCTCCGAGGGCTGCGGATTCTTCCACAGCCCTTTTTTTATTACCACCGCCTAAATAAAAGTTGCATTGAAAAACACTACCACTATTCACCAATCCTTAGTCTCAACAACACCGTTTTTCACTGATAGATATACGGCGCAAGTGAAAGCAGCTACCTCGGACATTATGATTAATGGGCGGTACTGGACTTGAACCAGTGACCTCCTGCGTGTCGAGCAGGCGCTC
>CAZUPG010000186.1:0-4340 GCA_964622085.1 uncultured Pirellulales bacterium
CTTAGCTATGAGGTCAATCTGATATGTTCACGATAGATTTGTTAAAGGGACAGGGGCTTCCGGCAAAAAGCAGGCCGGAAGGCATAGTTATTGCCTCTGTAACTCTTGCAGTGCCCCTTATTATCGCGATAGCAATGTTCAGTTTTTATCTACGCAACAAAATCATTATATCCATAAAAGAGCAGGATATAGTTAGTTACGAAGCAAGGATTGACAAGTTGTCGGATGCTATAGAGCTACAGAAATCGCTTGGGGAAAAGAAAATCGTTTACAGTGGCTGTATGTCGGAAGTTAAGTCCTCTATCGGCAGACATAGTCAATGGTCATTTATTTTGAAGGCACTAATAGAAAATATACCAGAGTCGGTGGTATTGGACAAGCTTACTGTAAAACAAAGCTTTGTAAAAAGAAGGGTTTCTCAAAAAGATGACCCCCAAAAAATGGTTGATGTCACTGTCCCTGTAAGAACGTTGCAAATGAGTGTTTACGGTAGCCCTCGATACAATTGTGGCGAAGCGGTTAGGCAGTTCCGGAACCGTCTTTGGTCATCGTCTTTGCTCGGTCCGAAGCTCAAAAACATTAGAGTTTCGCAGAAGTCTGCCAAGATTGAGAACAAAGATGTTATCTCTTACGGGATAGATTGCATCTTTAAGCCGGGATTATAAGGTGTGAAGCGTATCTCGTGAAGCGTATCTCGTATTTCGCTTCACGCTTCACGAGATACGAGATACGAAATTATGAAGCCGATTTATAAGAAAAACTTAACGACAGTGGCTTTAATATGGGCAGGTTGCTTCATAGTGCTTTTCCTTATATCTATGCTTGTGCTGGTGCCACAGAGCAAAAGCAAAAAAAATATTGAAAGCGACCTTACCGAAATAAAAAAGCAGTATCAATCTGCGCTGAAAGCAGACAAAGAGGAAACCAAAATCCAATTAAAGGAACAAATTGAACAGCTACGAAACAAGCTGGAGGATTTTGTTGTCGATTTCGAGGATTCGGCTAATCTGACATTCGATATAGGCCGAATAGCCCGCGAGCAAAAATTAGCTTCGTTTAGCATCAAAGCTAAAGGCCGGAGCGGGGTCTCGGAAATACCTGATTGTGACTACATAGGCGAGAATTATATTGATATCAGCTTTACCGGCCAGTTCAGCCAGTTTGTTGTTTTCCTAAATACCCTGGAAAGACACCGGCCGGTTATTTTTGTAGATGGATTCACAGTAACTCGCTCAAGAGGTGAACAAGACCAGGAGCATCGGGTAGATTTAAGCGTGGCGGTTTTTGTCGGGAAATAAAAGAATGTAGGGTGGGCTTCCCTTCGGGTCTGAGCCTCAGGGTCGAAGACAGCCCACCAAAATCTTTTAGAATGTAGTGGGGTTATGACCCCACCCTACTATCTACTTTGATAATGCGAAATTTCATTGTTAAAGTAAATGTAGGGGGAACACGAGTTTATGGTATTCATCCAGCCCGTCAACGGGCCGGATGAGTCAGACGGGCTGGATAAAGATATGAGAACAATAGCGATAGCAAATCAAAAAGGCGGTTGTGGCAAAACGACTACTGCTGTGAACCTCGCCACTGCTTTTGCCAATTTATCCATTCTCCGTAGTAGTACTACGAAGGACGAACAAAATAAGGTCCTGATAATTGACCTCGACCCTCAAGCGCATACGACTATAGGGTTCGGATATGACCCTGAAAACTTTGATAGAACCGTCTATAACGCTCTTACTAAGACCCAAATGCCGCTTTCAAGAGCACAATTACCAATCTCCAAGACGATAGTTGAGACGAAAGTAGAGGGGCTAAATCTGGCTCCGAGCAATATCCTGCTTTCCGGTGTCGAGTTCGAGCTGGCAACAGTTTACGGAAGAGAATATGTGCTACAGCAACAGCTTGATTCCATAAAAGATAACTACGATATATGCGTTATTGACTGCTCGCCTTCACTGAGTTTGCTAACACTGAACGCACTGGTTGCAAGTGCCGAAGTGATAATACCCGTACAAACCCATTATTACGCACTTGAAGGCCTGAGACAGCTACTTGAGACAGTGGATATTGTTAACGAACGATTCAATGCCAAATTGAGGATTCTGGGTGTTCTTCTTACCTTTGTGGAGCGTACATCCTTGAGCAGGGATGTGCAGCGTCAGATGAGGGAATTCTTCGGAGATTTGGTATTCGACACGGTCATTCACCGGGCAACAAGGTTAGCCGAAGCCCCAAGTGCAGGTGAGCCGGCTCTGATTTATGCACCAAAAAGCAAAGGCGCTAATGAATACATAGCCTTGGCTGAGGAAACATTAAGTAACAGGATTTTGACTGAACAAACAAACAATGTCAAAGCTTTGGCTGATCAGATAAGCTCATAATGGTACGTAGCCTTCGTAGGGTGGGCTTTAGCCCACCAATTATGGAACGGTGGGGCAAGCCCCACCCTACGCGGTTTTAGGTGCGAGTTTTTGGTATGAAGATATGAGAATAATAGCAATAGCGAATCAGAAAGGTGGTTGCGGCAAAACAACTACCTCGGTTAATCTTGCAGCGGCTCTTGCCCAAAAAGGCAGAAGGGTATTGATGGTTGACCTCGACCCACAGGCGCACACGACTTTAGGTCTGGGCCTTGAACCTGACAGGCTAACCAGGACTGTTTATCATGCTCTTACTCTTACGGGCACTCAAAACAGGATTTCTGACATCATAACAAGTACGAATATCGAATTGCTTGATCTGGCACCAAGCAATATCTTGCTCGCAGGAGCTGAGCTTGAATTGACTCTTGTATTCGGAAGGGAGTTTGTCCTGAGCGAGCAGCTCAATACTGTAGGGGACGAATATGACATGTGCGTTATTGATTGCCCTCCATCGCTGGGTCTTTTAACTCTCAACGCACTTGTTGCGAGCACTGATGTTATCGTGCCTGTACAAGCACATTACTATGCTATGGAAGGCCTAAAACAATTGCTGCAGACCGTCAACATTATCCGAGAGCGGTTTCACCCTTGCGACGTAAAAATCCAGGGCCTATTGCTGACTTTTGTCGAAAGCAGGACGACGTTAAGCAAACAAATACAGCAGCAGATGAGAGAGTTTTTCGGCGATTTGGTGTTCGATACGGTTATACACAGAACGGTAAAGTTGGCAGAAGCGCCGAGCGCCGGTGAGTCGGTTATCACTTACGCCCCAAAAAGCAAAGGAGCCGCTGAATACAAGGCCTTGGCTGAGGAGATATTAAATGCAAGAAAATGAACACAAGAAGAAGCGTAAGGCAGGACTGCACAAGGAGATATCATCAATCTTCGAGGGCGTTCCGATTCCGGGTAGGCAAGAGCGTCCTTCAGGTGCGGCTACACCGCAGCGGCCAGGGCAAGGTCCTGCGAAGCCACCGGCTCCGGGGCCAGGCATTCCGCAGACTACCCCCACGGCTGGTAAGCAACCAGTGCCCAAAGCTGCAGCGGTGAAGACAACCGGCGGATCCCGCTGGCGAAAAATCTGGCAAAAAACTTGGCAGAAAATAAGAAGTAAGCTCTTCCCGCCAGAGTCAGGCGCCAGCTCCGCAAGGCAAAAAGTAATGGTGATATTGGTGCCGATGCTCTTTATCGCCTTAATTTATGTGCTTATGCCGCTATTCAGAAGACCTAAGATATCCGAGCCCGGCAGAGCCGAGCCGACTAAGGTTGCTGTTGACTATAAAGGTGAAATTGATTGGCAGATTCCGGAGCCGTATCCAACAACGTTTCGTGACCCTATGCAACCATCTTCGGCGGCTGGTGCGGTAGGCACTGAAACAATAGAAAGCGGAAGAATCCTAATCGTAAAAGGTATCGTGCACAGCAAGGACAATCCTGCTGCGGTTATTGGTACACAAATAGTACATAAGGATGACGTAATAGCAGGCGCAAGAATTGTAAAAATAAATCAAGACAGTGTTGAGTTTAAAATGAACGATAAAAGGTGGACCCAAAAGGTTCAACGTTAAAGGGATAACATAGTAATATGAGTGGAAGTGGTACCACTTAACTGTCGATTTGTAAAAGGAACTATCATGAAAAACTTTATAGTTAATTTTAGCCGATTAAAGCTTTTGTTACTTCTTGCATTTATTGGCCTGACCTGCGCTATCACCATAGCTGAAATTGGGGCGGAACCAGCAGTAGAACCGACGATAGAACCATCGGTGGAACCAGCAGTAGAACCGACGATAGAACCATCGGCGGAACCAGCAGCGGAACCAGGGGAAGTCGCGATATCGTCTCTTAAGGAGCGGATGCAAAAGCGAATAAGTGTCGAGTTCAGAAACACTGCTATCGAGGATGCGTTAATGTTGATGG
>CAZUPG010000187.1:0-4308 GCA_964622085.1 uncultured Pirellulales bacterium
AAGGTCCGCCTTCAGGGAGCTTGCCAGGGCTGTCCCGGCGCTACGATGACAATGAAAATGGGAATCGAAAGAATCCTGAAGGAAAAAGTGCCTGAGGTCAAAGAAGTCATCGCTGTGGACTAAACGCAGGCAAAAACAAATTGGTTACTTCATTATTCGTTGTTCGATGAACGCAGAACACAAAACTATGAACTAAGCCAAATGTTTGAGGATTTTATCCGCGTTGGGCTTCTCAATTACGCCTTTATCGGTAATGATAGCGGCAATATTTTTTGCGTCGGTAACGTCAAATGCCGGATTTTCCACACAAATCCCATCGGGAGAAATCTGGCTTTTCGCAAATGTCGTTACTTCCTCGGCTGCTCTTTCTTCGATGGGTATTTCGGCTCCGCTTTTTATACTTAAATCAAATGTGCTCAACGGAGCAGCGATGTAAAATGGTATACGGTGCTTTCTGGCAAGAATGCTCAAGCTATACGTGCCGATTTTATTTGCCGTGTCCCCGTTTGCTGCGATTCTATCTGCGCCGGTAAAACAAGCGTCAATCTTGCCCTGCTTCATCAGCCACCCCGCCATATTGTCACAGATTAAAATCACCTCAATATCTGCCTGTTTCAGCTCCCAGGCGGTAAGTCTCGCACCCTGCAATAAGGGTCTGGTCTCATCAACATAAACCTTAAATAACCTTGCCTTTTTCTTTGCCTCGTATATGACCGACAATGCTGTTCCCTGCCCTGCAGTCGCAAGCGCTCCCGCATTACAATGCGTCAATATCCCGGCCCCCTCCTTAATAAACCTTTCGCCGTTGAGACCAATCCGGCGACACATATCCACATCCTCCTGATAAATAGCGTTTGCCTCGGCCAAAATAACCTCGCGAAATGCTTGCAAGTTTGCGTTCGCTGTAGCAGTAACAAATTCTTCAGCTTTTCGTCGAACCCTATCCAGTGCCCAGAACAAATTTACCGCAGTTGGACGAGATGAGGCCAGATATTCGCACGCCTTAGCCAAAACCGCAAGTCCTCGTTCCAAATCATCGCCTGAACTCAATTTCTGGATTGCCAAAACCGGTCCATAAGCCGCTGCGACACCTATAGCGGGGGCGCCACGAACAGCAAGTGTCTTTATAGCTTCATAGAGCTGCTCAATATCTCGGCACTGTATCTTGACAAATTCAGCAGGTAACCGCCGCTGGTCTATAAGCTCCAAAAAACCATCAACACCACCAATCCATTTTAGTGTTTGAGCTATCATAAATAAGCAGTCCGTATCACGTTCTTTGTAATTATGAGCAGGACAATACTGTTTATATACCCTTAATCTAAAGACTCTTCAATGCAGCAACTGATATATCACCAAACGGGGCTTCTCCAGCGGGTTTGTTATATCGAAATAGATTAGTTTGAAAACCTGCTTTTCGGATTTCGGTTAAAATACTTTTCCAATGTAGTATTTTTCGTGTAGCCATGTAATCTTGACCATCAATAATACGGAATCCTTCATACTCGCTTGCCCTATCATAAGGTACATAAATTGTATGTTCTATAAGTCTCTGACCTTTGCATATTTGCGAAAATGCTTTTCTATTTACAGGAGAGCACATACACATAACTATGAAAAGGCCACCTTTTTTCAGCAGGTTAAAGGCGCTTCTTAGAAAAGCTTTTCGGTCTTTAGGTCGGATTATACAATGCAAACAATGACCGTCTATTGCTATATCAAATTTCCCTATCCTCTTAACATCAAAGTTGCAAATATCTGCTCGCTTAAATCTAATATTCATGCCCATTGACTGTTCCTTTGCCATGGCAACAGCCGTTTTGCTAATATCGATACCAAGACCGGTAAATCCTCTTTTGCAAATCCATCTCAATAGGGGAGCAGTGCCACAACCAAGCTCGATAGCTTTTCCCTTCCTGGGAGCAAAGGGTTGTGAAAGCACATCAATCAAGAATCGTTTTGTATCCGGGTCAATGGCCTTTTGTTTAACATGCATACTTTCGCCCCAGGAGCGGATACCTCTTTTTCTTATCCTTTGATATGCAATTTCGTGTCCCTCATACGGTTTTTTCATCCTACATCGCCCTTTATTGACATCGTGAACTAAAATGACTCTAATTGTCATTGCGAGTGAGCTTGCCCCCAAGGGGCGCAGCGACCGAAGCAATCTCCTCGCTTACATTTGAGATTGCTTCGCAACATTCGCAATGACAAAAACTTTAGGCACTTTAGCTCACTTTATTTCACTCTGCAATTTTTCTCTGAGGAACTTAGCTGTATAGCTCTTTTTGTTTTCGATAATCTCCTCAGGCGCTCCTGCGGCAACAACCCTGCCGCCGGCATCTCCGCCCTCTGGACCAAGGTCTATTATATAATCGGCCATCTTAATAACATCAAGATTATGCTCGATTACCACCGCGGTATTACCCATATCGCACAATCGCTGCAAAACGTTTAAGAGATTATGAATATCAGCAAAGTGAAGACCTGTAGTTGGTTCATCCAGTAAATACAAGGTGTGGCCGGTAGCAGCTTTACCCAATTCCGCAGAAAGCTTTACTCGCTGAGCCTCTCCTCCGGAAAGCGTCGTTGACGACTGGCCTAACTGCATATAGCCCAGACCAACATCATTGAGTGTCCGTAAAATTCTGACTATCTTCGGAAAATTCGCAAAGAAATCGAGCGATTCCTCAATCCTCATATCAAGCACATCAGCAATATTTTTGCCTTTGTAGGTAACCTGCAAAGTCTCAGGATTGTATCTTTTACCGCGGCATGCCTGACAGGTAACATAAACATCCGGCAAAAAGTGCATTTCTATCTTTTTGGTCCCCTGCCCGCGGCAGTACTCACAGCGTCCACCTTTAACGTTGAAGCTGAACCGTCCGGGCTTATAACCACGAATCTTCGCCTCTCGTATCATACTAAACAGCTTTCTTATCAAGTCGAAGACGCCTGTATATGTCGCCGGATTGCTCCGCGGCGTCTTTCCGATGGGCGACTGGTTTATCTCTATAACTTTGTCAATCTGGGAAGTGCCGAGAATATTTTTGTGCTTGCCCGGCTTGTCGCGGGATTCGTAAAGCCGACGCCTGCAAGCCGGAAGCAGTATCTGGCTCACCAAAGTGCTCTTGCCCGAACCTGAAACTCCCGTCACACAGCTAAACACGCCGAGCGGAAACTTCACATCGATATTTTTAAGATTATTCTCGAAAGCCCCTTTTACCTCGACACTTCTTCTCAGATTGTATTTACGCCTTTGGGCCGGCAGAGCTATCCTCTTTTTGCCGCTCAGATACTCACCCGTCAGCGATTGCCTGCAGCGGGTTATCGTCTCAAAACTGCCCTGCACAACAACCTCTCCGCCAGCAGCACCTGCCGCCGGACCAATATCAATAATATGGTCCGCACTTTTGATAATATCTTCATCGTGCTCCACAACTATAACGGTGTTACCGAGTTTTACTATCCGCCGCAGTATCCCCAACAATCGGCCATTATCGCGCTTGTGCAGACCTATTGTCGGCTCGTCAAGCACATAACAAACCCCTACCAGGCCGCTGCCAACCTGCGTCGCCAAGCGAATCCGCTGGGCCTCGCCACCTGCCAAAGTGCCGCTTCTGCGGTCCAATGTCAAATACTCGAGTCCAACATCAACCATAAATTTCAGCCGGGCCTTTATCTCCTTTAACACCTGCACAGCAATCAGGGATTTTTCTTTATCTAATCGCAATTTATTAAAAAATTCCTGTGCCTTTTCGATAGAAAGTTTGGTTAATTCACTTATATTTTTCCCTCCTATGATAACAGCAACGGCTTCCGGCCGAAGCCGTGCGCCCCCACAGCTCCGACAAGGCTGCTCCGAAAGATAGCTGGACAGTCTCAATTTAACGTACTCGCTGGTAGTTTTCTCCCATCGCCGCGCCAGATTCGGGATAACCCCTTCAAACCAAAAGCCGTATTTTTCTTCATCAGCAGGTGTCGTCCCATACATCAAAATCCTTCGGCACTCTTTGGGAATCCGCTCAAACGGTATTGATTTTCTAATACCAATCTTCCTGCAGAACCGGTTAACCAGCCGGTTATAGAAAATATTCATCCTTTTGCCGCCTTTGCGCCAGGCCTCAATTGCCCCATGTTCCAGTGAGATATTTTTATCCGGCACAATCAGGTCAGGGTCAAATTCCAGAATTGTCCCCAGGCCATCGCAGCTTTTGCACGCACCGTAAGGACTGTTGAAGCTAAAAAGCCGTGGTGATAATTCCTCAAGCGATGCCTGTGGATGCTTGGGACAGGCAAATTTCTCGC
>CAZUPG010000188.1:0-4250 GCA_964622085.1 uncultured Pirellulales bacterium
TCTACAGAGCAAAGAGAAACTTCTTATATCGTAAACCCCGTTAGATAACAGAGTAGTTCAATATCTAACGGGGAAAACCCCGTTAGGAAGCTCAAGTGTGGCTTTTAACCCGCCGTAGGTGGGTAAACCTTCACCCCGTTAGAAAAATTATTTCTAACGGCGCTATGTATTTTTCCTAACAGGGTAAAGCCACTGTGCATTAGCCAGCTTGTAATCAACAACCTCATCTGGCCTGAAAAATAGCTTAATTTCCTTTTCAGCCGATTCTGAGCTATCCGACCCATGAACAAGGTTGTGTCTCTGCGAACAGCTAAAATCGCCGCGAATCGTGCCAGGTTCAGCTTCATAGCCGAAAGTTGCCCCCATCATTTTGCGAGCCATATCTATTATCCCATCTGCTTCGAAGACCGTTACAAGTGACGGCGCCGATGTGATAAATTTTAACAAATCTTCGTAGAAAGGTTTGTCTCGATGAACTGCATAGAGCTGGCTGGCCTGCTCTTTTGAGACTTGCGTGAATTTCGCGGCAACGAGCTTGAAGCCTTTTCTTTCGAATCGCTCAATTATCCGGCCAGCCAGGTGACGCTGGATTGCGTCTGGCTTAATAATAATTAAAGTGCGTTCTGCCATACTTAGAGCCACGGGCTTCCAGCCCGCCGTGCTCCGGCAGGCTACGTCCTGACGAGTGATACCACGGCCAGGATGGCCGTGGTACAAGTGTTTTCTGTCCCGCCACACAGACGGCGGGCAAGCTTCTGTCTTTGCTACATACCCTTAGGAAGGATATAAATCTCAACCCGTCTGTTTTGCGGATTGCCTCCTTTATCAGGTTTATTCGGTGCCACCGGCCGATATTCACTAAAGCCACGGACACTCATTCGCTTCTGGTCAATGTTATTGACCGCCATTGCGTCCAGCACAGATATTGCCCTGTGGGCTGATAAATGCCAGTTAGTCGGATGTTTTGCTCTTGTGCCCGGCTTGAGGATAGGAATATCGTCAGTATGGCCGGCAATTATGATATCAAATTTTTTGCCCTGCTCGGAATTCAAGATTCCACAGAGTAACTTAACGGCTTCAATCGCTGCAGGTGCCACGTTATCACTTCCTTTTTCAAAAAGCAGATCGCTCTCGAACTTAACTATTCCCCGGTTTTCATCGAAGGTAACCATTCCATGTTCTTTGGCGAAATCCTCGAGCATAGTGCTAAGCTCGACCGGCAATATTGTTGAGCCGTAGAGCAATTTCTCCTGCATTGAAGCAATTAAATCATTCTTTTTCTTCAGGTCTTCCTCAATCGCAGTAATTTGTTGTTTCAGAGCATCTTCATCGATACTGCCTTTTTCTTTAGCGTCGGCAAGCTGCCTTTTTAACTGCTCAAGCTCCATGCTGGTAGTTTGCACCTGGCTCCTCATGTCAGCTATTTGCTTGCGTTGCGTATCGTTCTGGATTTTCAGGTCTTGTAGTTCCGCGTTGCAGCCGTTTAGCAGTAACAGAAAAATACATAAAAGAAAAAACACTGAGAGTTTGACGGTTCGCATCTTTCAATCCTTTCCAAGAAAATTATTGTTTATCCCTTTCCCGCTACGGCTCGGCGAGCCTACGCCGAAACGAGTGACCATCCTTAAAATACACAAGCCGTTTATTTTATAAGCTATTACAGCCGGCTAATCTTTGCCTTCCCGCCTTTCGGACTACGGCTGGGCCCTCGCCCTGGCGAGTGCATAGCTTGTGGCACGGGCTTGGAGCCCCGCCGTTAGGCGTTCTGTGGAGTGAAAACACGGCCAAGCCTGCCCTTAGCGTAGTCGAAGGAATTGCCGTGCCACGTCGGCTGCAGCTATAAATAAAACCTATTTACGTTCGGCCGTCAAGAATAAACTTAACAAAATATGAGGATGAAACAAACTCTTATCTGCTCAGAAAAAGCTGAGAAGAAACCAGCCAGACCCTGAGCGAAACGATAGAGACTGCTCCGAGCCCCATTCGGCTGCGTTCAGGGTAAACTTTGCCGAAGGAAGGAGAATGGATTTGAGATAACTGCCTACTTCGCCGAAGTAGCCCTTTCGGCTACGAAGGCTGAATCTAAACCGGCTCGTCCTCCGCAATCCCGTAAGGGATGCCTGCCGTTAGGCATGGCCAAGTCCATTACGGCAGTGGCGTAAGCCACGCTGCGCGGAGTCCCTATGACTGCGGAGCGGGTGGAGTTTTCTTTGCTTTTTTCGGTTTTTTGGGCTTTTTCGGTTTAGCCGGTTTTTTAAGGGATTTGCCGAAATCGCCGGTGAGCATAAAAGCCGCGCCAACAACCAAACCGGCTATCACAGCGGCAGCAATCACAATGTACCAGATTGTGCCCTGAATTTGTGCGAGGGCCGAAGGCATCACACCTTTTTGACCTGCCACAACTACAATCGCAGTGTAGATAAGCAGCACTAAGGGTAAAATCAGCAGCATTCCGAGGGTGTTACTCTGGACATCGGGCTTCATCTCGGCATAAGGTTGAGCTATTGCCGCTACCTCAGGGGCAGGTTGTGGGGCGGCAATCTCCTCTTCCGGCAGTATTTTCTCTACCTCGGCGGTGAGTTCTGCCGCGGTGCCGGATTTTGCCGGCTCGGCGCCTTCGCCTTCGGCTGTATAAATTTCATCAAGTATGCCACCTAATGAAGTGTCATCGGCCTGCAGTGAAAGGTCCAGCAGGCCCGAGCCGCTGCCGAAAGTATCCAAATTTACATCTCCTTCAATCTCTTCTAATGAGGCTTCAGGTGTTGGGCCGGTTTTCTCTGGCACTCTGGTTGCGCCCACCGTCTCAGCCATCGTGTCTTCAGTTACTGGGTAATCCTTGTCTGTTTCTCCGAGGATGCTGATTCCCTTACCTGTGATAGCAGTGTCTGCTTCGGTCAGCCCGCTTTCTGCTGCTGGAACCTCGGTTTCCGGCACCAACAGAATCTCATCCTCCAATGCCTGCTCTATCTGAGGTGCTTGTTCCTGCTCTGGCGGTTCTCTCGACTCTGCAGCTACAACCTGCTCTGTGGGCTGTTCCGGCTGAGACGTCTGTTCTGCGGGGACTGGGGTCTCCGGTGCCGGGGTTTCCTCGGAAGCTGTAACAGCCGTCTTGGGCAATAATGCTCCAACCTCATCAACCTTAAACAGCAAATTTGAGCCATCACGAAACTCGCGTAGTTTACCCTGCTTGATTAACTGCTTTATCTGGTCCTCTGTTTTGTTGAGTTTCTCAGCAGCTTCTTGTAATGAATAGAACATACCAGCCATAATCGCTTATCTCCTACAATACTGCTCTGCGAAGTACGAGTCCAAACCTTGCCCGCCACGCGTATGGTGGGCTTGCTTTCGGGCTTTTTAGCTTTTCAAACAACTTATTTGGTTCTCTATACACTTTAATTCTATATTTATTATCGCAAATATGCAAACTTTTTTTTAAGGAAAAATGCGGTAAACCCTGTTAGAAAGCGAGGGTATGGCTTTTAACCCACCGTAGGCGGGCGAACCCCGCCCTTGCTATGTATTTTTTCTAACGGGGTAAATCGGTCTGTCAAAAGCACTTTGGAAACACTCCAGCCCCAAATTTTTCACTCTATTGCAACATTGACGTACTTCATGTAGAATAGTTTTTTCAATATACGTGCCCCGTTAGAAAGAAGCTCTGTTTTGCGTTTGCTTCACTAACAACGGGGATTTCTAACGGGGCGTGCTTTTGCCTGCTGCGCCAAGTGCGTAGCACGGCGAGCGGGGTGTAGCTCAGTTTGGCTAGAGTGCCTGCTTTGGGAGCAGGAGGTCGCTGGTTCGAGTCCAGTCACCCCGATTCGAGGATAATGGCGAGCTATTGATTCCCAGCTTCGCCTATGGCTACGCCGAGTCGCCGACGCGCCAAAGCCGCTATGGCGACGGCGCGGTGAGCAGGACCGTTATTATGGTAATTGCGTTGAAAAATGAGTGGATGAAGATAGGTCGCAGCAATGAGCCGCTCTTTTCATACGAATAGCCCAGACATAGCCCTAACATGAATAGTGCCGGCCAGTGTCCTGTGTTCGCGTGCACCATCACAAAAAGGGCGGAACTGGCAAAAATTACCAGCCAAATTCTAATTCGAAATTCGAAACTTGTCTGACGACCGTCAAGATTCGAAAATCGAAATTCGAAAAAGCTGCGTATCATTGTCTGGAACAGGCCGCGAAAGAGCATCTCTTCGAGCACAGGTCCTACGACAACCGTAGTGATAATAATCAAAACTCTCA
>CAZUPG010000189.1:0-4229 GCA_964622085.1 uncultured Pirellulales bacterium
CAAAAATCTACGATACCAGAAAAACACTGCCCGGCTGGCGAATCCTCGAAAAGTACGCAGTTCGCTGCGGCGGTGGACATAATCATCGCCTGGGGCTTTATGATGGAATCCTGATTAAGGATAATCACCTCGCACAGCTCGGAAGAAACTTTCAGCCGAAACTGAAAAAAATCGTTTGTGAGGCCAGAAAGGTAAAGGGTGTCAAGTTCATCGCTGTGGAAGTTGACCACGTCGATGACCAGCTTAATTACGTGTTAGAGATTCCAGGCGTTGACATCGTATTGCTTGATAATATGGGTCAGTGGCAGTTAAAACACGCTGTCGAAATGCGAAATGAAATGCGCGGTAAAGGTAAAAAGCCACTGCTTGAGGCCTCAGGTAACATTACGCTAATCAATGTTTCTGCTATCGCCCGGTGCGGTGTCGATAGAATTGCCGTTGGTGCAATCACTCACTCAGCAGCAGCGGCTGATATCGCCCTCGACAGGTAAGTACCACGGCCATCTTGGCCGTGATAGGCTGTGGCTAAACGATTATGATAGAAAACGGCCTGCCCTTCGATAAACTCAGGGCGGTGAGCAACGTCGAACCGCTTGACCCGGATAAAATAAAGGCAAATCTCAATACCAGGCGCATCGGCAAAAAAATCCTCGTCTATAACAGCACTTCGAGCACCAACGATATTGCCGCTGAATACGCGGCGAACAAAAAAAATGATGGATTGGCCATC
This sequence comes from uncultured Pirellulales bacterium, assembly GCA_964622085.1. Taxonomy (GTDB): domain Bacteria; phylum Planctomycetota; class Phycisphaerae; order Sedimentisphaerales; family Anaerobacaceae; genus CAZBWE01. The sequence goes on from CAZUPG010000189.1 coordinate 731, forward strand.
TTTGCCGAAGAACAAATGGCCGGACGGGGCCGGGCCGGTGCAAAATGGATAAGCGACCGAGCAGATAGTATCCTCTGCTCAATTGTTCTTTCTAAAACCAAATGCAGCGCCGAGCTGCTGTCACTAACCTTAGCTGTTGCGATTGCCGAGGCCATTGGAAAACTTGGCAGCAAACCCGCAAAAATCAAATGGCCGAATGACATAATCGTAAACGATAAGAAGGTCGCAGGTATCCTGCTTGAGTCTAAAATCTATAACAGTCACACCATCTATATCCTCGGCGTAGGTATAAACTGTCACCAAAAGAGAGATACTTTCCCTGCTGAATTACAATCTATAGCTACAAGCATTGACATTGAGGCTCAAACAATGTGCGATAGGATCTTGCTGGCAAAGAGATTACTGAGTTCAATAGACCATTGGCTGGAAATCGTGAGAAAAAACAGCGTTGAAATCATCGAACAATGGCGTAAATTGAGCACTCTGTTAGGCCAAAGAGTTACCCTTATTTTCAACGGTACCGGGTTTACCGGCAATTGCATCGGAATAGACCCGGAAAAAGGCCTGATTTTGCAACTGGACACAGGCGGTGTAAGAATGTTCGACGCCGCACACGCCAGGATTCTAAAATAATTGTAGGCCGAGCTTGTACAATCCACAAAAAGCGTAAGGAAAAGTAGCCACGGATTTTAATCACAAATTTTTCCTGATTTTTCAAAAAAATCTTTTAATATTCCTATTATGTTTCGTTAGAACATAAGTGGAGCGGTGAGCACGGATCCAAATACCGGGTTTGCAAGATCATTGTCCCGAGGCGTCAGGGCAAGCGCATATATACAGCGCAAATAATCCTGTTTTCAGGAGCGCCTATCTTGGGTGTGCCCCGCTCCACTTTTTGCTTTGAATTTCGGATTTGTTTTTTGTGCTTTTTTGTGGCCATTATCTCTTTTGTTTTCCGGACTTACATAAAAAATCCAAAAAAGTCCTATAATTTTCTCATTTTTCTCTTGACATTACGCTTGTTCCCCATATAATTAAAATCCTCAAATGAATAGCATGGATGAGTGGTGTGAAAAATTGTAGAAGGATCCTTCCAAGCTTTTCCAAATCAACAGGTATGGTTATCGTATAACCTAAATGCCCTACGTCTGTAAATTCTGTAAATAGAAAGGAGGCAGATAGATATGCACTAAGGAATGAAGTGAGCGGAAAAAATGTAGATTAACATTTGTGTTCTTATATGCAAGAAAATTAAGGAGGAACGGTTATGAAAAGGATAAGAACTTGCATTATAGGCATAATACTAACTTTAGTTAGTAGCGCGAATGCTGTGCCTGTTGGCGCAAATTGCGAGCCAAATTTGCCTGAAGTTCTTGATAAAATTTATGGTGCTGCCAACTGGACACCGTATAACGCCCCCGATGAGCTTTGGAGATGTCTCAACGGCCATGCCAAAGCTGAAGCAAGATTTGCCGCGTATACCCAAGATTTCGGGTATTTGCCCAACGTAACTGGAAGCGCTTCTTTTCAGTCTCTGTTCAACGTTACCGCTACGGATACGGGGTATTTAGGTGGTAGCCCGTCAGCGACGTTCTCGATAATGCACGGCAACATTTTCCGGTTTGCAGACAACCCCAATTGTGCCCCTCTCTGGAGTTCCCAGGTAAATGACAATAGTGATGGCATGGACCATATGTGGACATTTGCTATAATCGGAGGTCCCAGTACCGACAATTATGCGATTGCCTGGGAAGACCTGCCGGAGGAATCGAGTGATTTCGATTACCAGGACCTCGTTGTTGAAATTAGCGAAGCCCATCCAATTCCCGAACCGGCTACACTCTTGCTGCTCGGCATAGGTGGTATAGCATTGAGAAAAAGACGTAAAGGATAAACTTGTAAGAAATTTAATTCGCAAATCAAGGGCTGGCTTAGCCAGCCCTTTTTGTTTATCCTCACAAGTCCTACGTTAAAAGATAAATCCGTGCAATCAGCTCAACCTGGTGTTAAGATTATATCTGTGAAATCCGTGGCTGAAAAAACAAAAAGTTATCCTTTGAATATTATTGATTGCGGCCTTAGTGATTACCGGCAGGTTCTGCAACTTCAGCACGAGTTATGTAAAAAAAGACATCAGGACAAAATACCAGACACTGTTTTAATCGTTGAGCATCCCCCTGTTATTACCCTCGGTGCCAGACAGAGTGCCAACAAACTACAGGCAAGTCGGGAAGAGCTTGCAAAAAGTGATATCGATGTAGTTGAAAGCCGCAGAGGCGGCGGAACTACCGCACACAATCCAGGCCAGTTAGTCTTTTACCCGATTCTAAATCTGCAGGAACTTGGCCTTGGCATTAGCGAATACATTAGAAATCTCGAAGGGATAGGTATAGAACTGCTGGCACAATTAGGTGTAAGTGCTAAAAGACGAGAAGGTTATCCCGGCCTATGGGTCGGCACCGGAAAAATTACCTCTGTTGGTGTACGCGTATCGAAATTTGTAACATATCATGGTATGGCCATAAACATTCATAATGACCTGAGCATCTTCGATTTCATAGTACCCTGTGGTTTGGATGATATAGAAATGACTTCCGTTCTGAAAGAAACCGGCAAGCACTTTCCAATGAATCAGGCAAAGGAAAGACTGAAGGAGTTACTTATAAAGCATTTTTCTTATGAGCACATTTTCCCGCCGGCTGTTAAACGCAGTATGAAAGGCAAGTTGCCGTATTGGCTTCGCAGGCCTTTACCAGCCGGCGAGAATTTCAGACGAGCTGAGGATGTGTTAAACTCTCTGGGCCTGGAAACTATATGCTATAATGCAAATTGTCCCAATCGAGGCGAGTGCTTCTCGCGTGGCACTGCAACAGTGTTAATCTTGGGCAATATCTGCACACGGAATTGCAAATTCTGTTCGGTAGCCACAGGCAAACCAGCTCATCCAGACCCTACTGAGCCAGCCCGTTTAGCCGAGATGGCAAAGCAAATGGACTTGAAATACATGGTAATTACAAGTGTCAATCGCGATGATTTACCTGATGGCGGCGCCGACCATTTTCGTGACTGTATTAACACAGTCAGGCAAAACTGCCCGGATATTCACCCCGTTAGAAATTCACAAACTGACAAGAATACGGTGAGAAGGAAGAAGATTTCTAACGGGGTAAAGTTTGAAATTCTCACCCCTGACTTTCGTAACTGCCAGAGCAAAGCCCTAAAGACCCTTCGCGATGCCCTACCCTTTGTATTCGCTCACAATGTCGAAACCGTACCCTCTCTATATCCGGTTGCAAGAGCTGGCGGAAACTATCAGCGTTCTCTAAATCTGCTCAAATTGGCTAAAGAATACTATGATGATGTTCAGACCAAGTCCTCGATAATGCTTGGCCTTGGAGAAACAGACGCCGAAGTCGAGCAGGTCTTAAAGGATTTACGCAATGTCGGATGTGATAGAATTACAATCGGCCAATATCTTAAACCATCAAAAGATTCGCTC
>CAZUPG010000190.1:0-4220 GCA_964622085.1 uncultured Pirellulales bacterium
GCAATTGTTTACGGCAACGACCGCATAGCCGCCAAAAGGGTTTTGCTGGTCGGGCTGGGTGAGAAGAAAAAGGCAACTCTTGATACGGTTCGCAAGGCGGCGGCCAATGCCGCGAATAAGGCGGTGGGAATGAAAATCGGAATCCTCAGTCTGGCGCTGCACCGGGCATTTGGAGCAAGATTTGATTTGTCTGCGATGGGAAGGGCTTTGGCTGAAGGAACATATTTTGGCAGCTATCGCTATGATGAGTTTGTCACTGGAAGCGAAGATGGACGACTGAATTCACTCAGCGTCGAAGTCATAGATTCTGATTCGGCAAAAGCAAAAAGGCTCGATATTGGCGTTGCCAGAGGAGTTATTATAGGCCGAGCGCAAAGTTATGCGCGGACGCTGTCGAATCGGCCAGCCAATGTAATAAATCCACCGGCCCTCGCAGAAGAGGCAAAAAAAATCGCAAAAACTACAGCGGGATTAAGCTGTACGGTTTTTGATGAAAAGCAAATGGCTGCAAAGGGTATGGGCGGTGTGCTTGCGGTTGGTTCCGGCTCCCAAAGTCCCCCCAGATTTATTGTTTTGAAATATGGCCCCGCCGGTAAAGGCGCAAGAACCTGGCCCACGATTGCTCTGGTGGGCAAAGCGATAACTTTTGACTCCGGAGGGATTAGCATAAAGCCCGCGAGTAAAATGGATGAGATGAAATTAGATAAAACAGGGGGAATCGCCGTTTTAGGTACAATGAAAGCGGTGGCGGAATTGAAACTTGCCCTCAATGTCTTCGGTATAATTCCATCCGCGGAGAATTTGCCAAGCGGAACGAGCTATCGCCCTGGTGACATTATTACGACTTTCAGCGGAAAAACCGTTGAGGTGCTGAATACCGATGCCGAAGGAAGAGTGATACTCTGTGATGGACTTGCATATGCTGTTAAGCAAAATTGTGATATCATTATCGATATAGCTACATTGACGGGGGCTTGTGTGGTCGCCCTGGGCAAATATATGGCTGGGCTGATGGGTAACGATGAGAAACTTATGAAACAACTGCAAACAGCAGCCCAGGAAAGTGGGGAGAAACTCTGGCCTATGCCGAGCGGTGATGAGTATGCGGAAGAGATGAAGAGCAAGGTAGCAGACCTCAAGAATATCGGCAGTAAATGGGGCGGAGCCTGCACCGCAGCGGCCTTTTTGAGGCAGTTTGTTGCTGATGCAAAATGGGCACATCTGGATATCGCCGGGGTGGAAATGTCCGAAAAGGCCACAGAATATACGACACAGGGATCGAGTGGATTTGGTGTACGGCTGTTGACTTCTTCTCTTATAAATCTGGCCGAAAGGAAAAGAAAGTAATACCAATATTAGAGATAAGGAAAGTCAGAGTATGAACAAGCAAAACAAAAATATAGATACCAAACGCATCGAAAAAGCGGTTACGGAAATACTTTTAGCGGTTGATGAAGATACTAAGCGTGAGGGACTAAAAGATACACCGGCACGAGTAGCGAGGATGTATGTCGAGCTTTTAGCCGGAATGCAGCAGGACCCCAAAGAACATATTCGCAGTATCTTTAATGAGAGCTATGACGAAATTGTTTTGCTGCGTAATATACCTTTCTATAGTATTTGCGAGCATCATCTGATGCCGTTTATCGGCTCCGCCGCTGTTGCCTATTTACCTTCCGGAGCGGTGCTTGGTGTTAGCAAGCTGGCCCGTATTGTGGATTGCTTTGCCCGGCGGCTACAGTCGCAGGAACGCCTTACGTACCAGATAGCTGATTTTATAATGAGCAGCTTAAAACCCCGTGGCGTCGCAGTGGTGCTGGAGGCCTCGCACAGTTGTATGACTATCCGAGGCATAAAAAAGCCCGGTTCAACGATGGTAACATCGGCGCTTCGCGGCTTATTCAGAAAAGACCCGAAAAGCCGAAATGAGGTTTTGAGCTTGATGCATAAGTAGCGAGTAAAAGGAAGGAAAGCCTGCGAAGAGACAGCAGGGATAATTGTATTTTCAAGACAGATTTGGTATATTAGTGAAGACGAAACTCAGCAGCGTAGCTGAGCAGGTTTAAATGGAAAGTATCAAGCGGATTTTTCAGGGAGGTGCTTTATGAAAATCCAGAAATGGTGGATATTTTTGTTGGTGGCAACCTGTATGACTGTCTGCATGGCAGAGGTTAAACCGGATAAGGAGTCTGTGGCGAAGGCTCCCTTTGACGCCAAAGCTGCAAAGGACTATCAAGAGCTTGCAGCCAGGCACTATGGTGTACCTCTTGAGAAATCAGCTGACTTAGGCAATGGCGTTAAAATGGAATTTGTGCTTATCCCTGCTGGAGAATTTCATATGGGTTCGCCCTCTGCCGAGGGCCGCAGACGTAGTGATGAAGGACCTGCACACCACGTCAAAATCAGTAAACCTTTTTACCTGGGTAAGTTTGAAGTGACCCAACTCCAATACAAAGCCATTTTTGGCGATACTGCCTGGTCGGCTAAAAATTACGCATTCAAAGGTGACAATTTACCCGTAGAGAATGTGAAATGGTATGAAGCCGATAGGTTCTTTAAAGAAATGTCTCATCAAACAGGTCTAAAAGTCCGTTTCCCAACAGAAGCTGAATGGGAATATGCTTGCAGGGCAGGGACGGTTACGCCATTTTACACGGGGCAGACCATAAGTTCTGACGATGCCAACTATGATGCCTCACGTACATACGGAACCGGTGTCAAAGGTCTTGAAATGAAAAAGACTGTTGATGCGGGGAGTTATCCTCCTAATGGCTTTGGTTTGTATGACATGCATGGCAATGTCTGGGAATGGTGCAGCGATTGGTATCGCAAGCATTATTACCGGGAAAGTGTGGTGGATGATCCAAAGGGACCGGCAAGTGGTAAAAAACGTGTTACTCGTGGCGGCTCCTGGAAATCCTGGCCGAAGAATTGCAGGTCAGCAGACCGCAATAAGTGCGCACCATCAAAGTCAACATCAAATACTGGCTTTCGTGTTGTTCTTGAATTGGAGCAATAGGGTCTCGAAATAAAGGATTAGAACGGCGTTTGAAATTCCAAAAAGGTCGGCTGGAGGTTAGACCAGACGAGGAGTTTCTCCAAGAAACGCCTCTGAGGAGGGCTTTTAACGTGGGACCTGAAACTGAAAGCTGGGAAAAGGTTTATCCGCTTTAAGATAAAAAAACTCAGCGGTCTGTAGCAGTTCTGCGGTGGAAAACAAAAAGGTTTTTGTTTATGCACAAGACGGCAAGACACGTACGGTTTTCAATCAACCCTTTTCTGCCGAGTGATAGTGACGGCTTTAATTCGTATGCCTCTAAGCCAGCAGGGGAAGGATTATCACTATTTTTTGAATTGCTTGTGGAGGTAGCTGGTGAGGTTGAGCCGGCTACGGGTTTTGTTGTTAACGTAACCGATATTGACAAAAACGTTCGCCAATTCGTTGTGCCGCTCTTTGCCAGGCGAGTAAGAGAGGATTTTCGCCAAGGCAGGCATATTGGGTTTTTCCAGATAGCTGAACTATTAAAAACTGCCTGGAGCCAATTGGCCGATAAGTTTGATTCAGCGAAGTTGAGCAAATTGTCTTTGAAGCTGAATCCCTTCAGGGAAGTCCAAATAGATTCAGAGGATTTGAGGATGTTTTATTTTAGCGAGAAATTCGAGTTTGCTGCGACACATAAGCTCTGGAATGAGCAATTTAGCGACGAGCGTAATTTTGAAGTTTTCGGTAACTGTGCAAACCCTACCGGCCACGGACATAATTATGTCGTTGAAGTTACTATAAAAAAGCCAACCTGTCCTGAGCGAAGTCGAAGGATAGGTGGTGATAGTTTTTGCATTGGTGATTTCGAGAAAATGGTGAACGATGAGCTTATAAAATTGGTTGACCATAAGAACCTGAATGTCGATATTTCTGAGTTTAAGAAGACCAATCCCACCGTTGAAAATATAGCGGCTTTTGCGTGGAATAAACTCACCGGCAAATTCAGCGAAGTGAAACTGCACCGTATAAAAGTCTGGGAGACCGATAAGACATACTGCTCATATTATGGAGAATAATGGAGCCCCACGGGCCGAGCCCGTGGTACCTCCATCGCTTCGGCGGAATCCGCCGAAGCATACCCTCCTACCTGCTGCGACGGGCGCAAGCACGGCGAGCGCACAAGGCTTCGGAGGGTTATCCTTTTCGCATTCATCCACGGCTAAAAGCCGTGGTCTTC